>JAURZP010000546.1 GCA_030653335.1 Methanoregula sp.
CAGCTCCAAACAGGCCGGTTTTCTTCCGTGTAAATACTCCGGAATCCCGTATAAAGCCCAAAACAGGAACTTTTGAAAAAACACCCCCAAAAACCCGCTTAACTGGCCGGTCGAGAAGTGCCGGTTCCGGGTAATCGGGGCATGGAATAGACCCGGATGGTCATTTTTTGGGGTATGAGAGGGACCAGGTCACCTCAAGTGATTTGGTATATGAGAGGGTGAACTCCCGGAATTGATAGAGCTAACATCGGGATCCAAAACAGCCCTATCTGTTCTTAAAACCTCCCCACCCATAGTTCCTCAATTCCCCATCCCGATCCTTCATCCAAACAGCTCCAAACAGGCCGGTTTTCTTCCGTGTAAATACTCCGGAATCCCGTATAAAGCCCAAAACAGGAACTTTTGAAAAAACACCCCCAAAAACCCGCTTAACTGGCCGGTCGAGACGTGCCGGCTCCGGGTAATCGGGGCATGGAATAGACCCGGATAGCCATTTTCGGGGTTATGAGTGTGAGCAGGTCACCTCAGGTGATCAGTATAAGATCCCTAAAACCAGCTCTCCAGCGTCTTCTGCCCCGCCTTGACCGTAAAATTCTCAAGCGCCTTGTTCACCCGTTCTTCAGAGAATTCATAGCCATCGCAGAGCATCTTTTTTATCCCCGCCATATCGGGGTGCCCCCATACGAGCGTATAATCGTTCGTTACCGGGGGATGCAGGAAGAGGTCCATCACCGGTGCAGGATCGAAGTCCGGCTGCTTCTCTTTGAGTTTTTGTAAAAACTCACCTTTCTGCACGATCTTAAGACCGGTCTTGGCACCAACACCGTCAACACCCGCGTTGAAATCAGTTCCCGTCAGGATGCTGATCTCGATCAGCTGCTCGCGGGTGAGGTGAAGGCCAGCCAGCACTTCTGAAAGAACAATCCGTTCCGGACTCACCGTAATAATCCGGCCCCGCATCTTGCGTTTGCCGCTTACAGTAAGATTGCGGACAAGAGTAGGGGCACCGAACAGCAGCGTATCATAGTCCTGTGACACCACATACCGGGCTTCACCTTTTGCCACCATGTAGGATGCCTGCGCTTCCCCCTCGCCGGGTGCCTGCACATACGGGATTCCCAAAAGCCTGAGCAGTTCTTTTGAAGATTCGATTATTGCTGCATCCACCCGGGTTGCGGATCTGGCCTGCTTGTATGCCTCTGCCTCATCCCCGCGTTCGACCGCTTCTTTCCAGCGTTCCCCCGCCGTGTCGCGGATCTGCCTGCGCTGATCGATGGTCGCCTGCTTGAGTTCGCCGGGTTTTCCGTCAAAGACCAGAACCGGCTTGATCCCTTTATCCATGAAATTTGCAATCCGGAACAGGATGCCGGAGAGGTGAGAGGTGACCCGCCCGCGCCCGTCCATCAAAGGGGTGCCATCCGGCTGCCGGATGATTGTTAAGAACTGGTAGAGAGTGTTGTTTGCATCGATTGCAGCGATACCTGGAATGGTCTCTAACGTGACCGGTGTCTTATACTCTGCCAGAATATCCCGTAGTGCAACGCCCATTCTTGTTCACCTTTCTGGTACCTTGTTATTTGTATTCACGTTTAGCCTATTCGGCATTGTGTTTGGTGAGATTGGGGATGACTATGACGACCGTGAAAAGGGATATACTACAGGGTAATCACGCATGTCCATGCTTTTAGATGATGAGAGCACAGTAATTAACTATATTTTCGGAGCACCCGAATGGACACAAAAAATCTGATTCCCCTTCTCGCAATGCCGCTCCTGCTCCTTGCAGTCGAGATAGGAGCATTACTCATATCACTACCCGTTCAGGCATCAGGGATCGTTGCATTTGAAGATCCCACCTCGCTTGAAAACCCGGTCGTCTTTATCCTGATCCTGCTGGTCTTTACCGGTTTTTTGCTCGTCTTAATCAAATACGATATGAAAAAAGTGATCGCAGCAGTTATCGGGCTCTCGCTCTTTTTTACGTTTGCGTATATCTTTGCTGCCCTCATCTACGCGACAATGGGAGCTTCAGACATTGCCAACATCGTGGTGCTGGTACTGGCGATACTTGCAACTGCGCTCCTGTACAAATACCCGGAATGGTACGTGATCGATGCGCTCGGCATCCTGATAGGCGCCGGAGTAGCCTCGATCTTTGGTGTTTCGTTAGATGTCCTGCCGGTAGTCATCCTTCTCATCCTGCTTGCTTTATATGACGCGATCTCGGTCTACAAGACCAAACACATGATCACCCTCGCAGAAGGTGTCATCGATCTCAAGACCCCGATCCTATTTGTGATCCCAAAGCGGCGTGACTACTCGTTCATAAAAGATGGCATCGGAAAACTGGGTGATGGTGGGGAGCGGGCTGCGTTCATCATCGGCATGGGTGACATGATCATGCCCTCCATACTGGTAGTTTCGGCCAATGTTTTCATAAAAGGGGCAAAACTTGGCGGGATCATCAATCTCCCCGCGCTTGGTGCAATCATCGGATCGCTGGCCGGTCTCTGCGTACTTTTGTATTTTGTCATGTCGGGAAAACCCCAGGCCGGACTTCCGCCATTGAACGGCGGCACTATCCTGGGATTCCTGGTCGGACTTGCCGTGATGACGTGGTTGTGATGAGGATGAAAAAGGGAAATTTTCATCGGGTTCACATTTTTTTTAAATCAACACAATCCTGAATAAAATGGATTATGATGAATGCTGCCGTCAAAGACGGGGCTTCCTGTGCGGTGGGATTTATGACTAAAAAGCTGATATCTTATTTCACGTCAGTGATTAAGGCCCGATGCGGAGCCCCTCACAATTTTTAACTATTGACAATTTTCATGGTTACGGGATGAACATGATTTGTTCATGCCCGTTTCTTAACAGGCAATAAAAGATGAATCAGACTGTCTCTGGAGTTATACCCGCCCGATCTGTGCGAGGCTTCCGGTGCAACCGTTTCCGTTTGGGTTTTTTGACTTTTTCAGCTTCAGGATCTTCATCCATCTCCGCTTCTTCGGGTTCATGGATGATGGGGGACCGGATATCTGAAACAGTCCTCTTCTTCCGTTCCACCGGTTCCGGCTTGTGTAACAGTATCTCTGCAAGCACTGCATCAACCCCGTCTCCGTTCAGGGTTGACATTGTCATGTAACCATCCGCCCCGACAATATCAGACTTGTTGGCAACAACAATCATGGGCACGTCTACCATCCCTGCTACTTCATCGTGCAGGTGGATCTGGGCTTTCATGGAATAACCGCAGTGCTCTGATGGGTCAAGGATGAAGAGTACCACATCTGCGACATTCATCATCGCAGAGAGTGCCTGCCGCTCGATCTGGTTGCGTTCCTCTGCCGGGCGATCGAGAATGCCCGGCGTATCGACAAACTGGATTCGCTCGCGTGGAAGGTCCCGGTGTCCAATAATGATCCCTTTGGTGGTGAACGGGTACGCTGCCACTTCAGGGGCGGCTGAGGATACCCTCCTGATAAACGAGGATTTCCCTACATTGGGGTAGCCTGCAATCACAATAGTAAAAGCTTCCTCCACGTGGGGAAGATGGCGCAGGACATTTCTCACCTCGTTTAAGAAGTGCAGGTCCTTATCGATCTGGTGCACCATGGAGGCGAGGCGGGCCACCGCGCGTTTACGCACAATAAGAGTATCAGCTGCCTTTCTGGACTGCACTGCTAACTGGTTTCCCACCATTTTTGTATGCTTGGCTGCCCAGCCCACCGCACCGAGCGACATTTTTATTCGTTCAATCCCGTAAAGGATATCGGCCAGTTCCCGGTAAAACGGGGGGAGGTCATCAAATTCGGGAAATCCCCGTATGATATAAACAAGGCGATCGTGAACCGCTGCACCAACAGCCCGTACAAACTCTTCGTTTGCGCGCTCCTTGTTGGTTTTTTCTTTCATCTTCTTTGCTGCACGGCGGAAACTCCGGTCAAGGATCTCATCCGCAGTTGGCACCGTCGGCATTTTTTCAAATTCCATAAATCGCTTACCTATATATTAATGGACAGTCATACGGTTTATCGTTATGGACCTGTCCCTGATCCAGAAAGATATCTTAATTACCTTAATCACCCTCTACCACCGGCAGTCCCACTCAATAAAAGGTGAAGATATCGCCAACCTGATCCAGCGCAACCCCGGTACCGTGCGCAACCAGATGCAGGCATTAAAGGCGATCGGCCTTGTGGATGGGGTGCCCGGTCCTAAAGGGGGGTACATGCCCACGGGGCTTGCCTACAAGGCACTCAATCTCAAAGTATCCGAAGCGGGGGATTCAGATGTCGCCATCAGCAGGAATGGAAACCTGGTTGCCGGGGCAAATGTCCAGGAGATCGCTTTTACTACACTGTGTCATCCGGATATCTGCCATGCGGTGATCAAGCTGGTCGGGAGTGCGAAACTCTTTGAAGTTGGGGACCAGGTCACTGTTGGGCCCACTCCAGTTAACAAGCTCCTGATTCGTGGCGAAGTGTTTGGCAAAGACGAATCCACACAATCCCTCCTCATCGCCACATCAGAGATCATCTCGCTTCCAAAAAAACCGATCCGGCACTACATGAGCAGTCCGCTCAAAACACTCACTCATTTAAACACGCTTTATGATGCACTTGTCCTTTTTAACCACGAACATATTCACGGAGCCCCCATACTCAAAAACGGGAAGCTGGCCGGTATTATTACTATGAGCGATATTGCAAAATCCATAGAAAAGAACCTGCCCCTGACAACAAAAGTGACAGAGGTGATGACAACTGATGTCGTGGAAGCCACTTCAGATACCCGGCTTTTTAATGTGATCAGCAGGTTCAAGGAGCGCGAGATTGGCCGACTGGTCGTAGTTGAGAATGGGATCCCTGTTGGGATTATTACCCAGTCTGATATCATTAAGGTATTTCCCGCGCTCTAAAACAACATCTTTAGATATTTTAAATGAAATTGTATGAATGGAGAAGTAAACATGACAGAATTATCCCAGGCTGCAGTTGAACGAATTATTAAAAACACCGGTGCCGAGCGTGTCAGTGCTGACGCCTGCAAAACCCTTGCAGAGCTAATGGAAGATTACGGGACATTCCTTGCAAAAGAGGCAAAGAAGATGTCAGACCATGCGGGCAGGAAGACCATGCGTGGATCGGATATCCAGATGGCTGCTGATCTTTTCAAATGACCATTAAGTAAGTAATTATTCAAAAAAACTCTTTTTTATCCCGTTCTTTTAGAACAGTTTAAATATTTATACATCGTCAATTTTTTAATGACACGTGTATTTGCCCGCGCTCTCTCGCGAAAGAAGATTATGAGCAACGATGGGAAGCTTATCGGTACCCTAAAGAACATCAGGGTAGATTTTGATTCCGGACAGGTTGTCGAGATGCTCGTTCACCCGGACCAGACATTTGACACTGCAAATTATGATATGGAAGATGACAAGATCTTAAAAATTTCCTTTGAATCGGTCAAGGATATCAAAGATTATATTGTCGTTGATCGTTTTTCAGCGCGAAGATAGGATTCATATTTTTTCACCACTTCTATAAACCCCTCCCCATATTCTTTTTCTGCAACATACTGTGCCGCCGCCCTGGCATCCTTGTGACCATTTGCAACGGTTGCTCCTTTACCGGCAGTTGTCAGCATCTGTATGTCATTGAGTGAATCTCCAATAGCAAGAAAATCTGATGGAAAGAGTCCCATCTCTTCTGCCAGTTCAACAAGGGCAGTTCCCTTATTCACTCCAGGGGACTGAAGGTGGATGGCATACCCTGTATCGATCACCTCAACCGGGTATTCCTTCAGGAGAGTTTTCACTTCATCGACTGGCACAGTCCGGCCAAAAGCCAGATCGGCATAGCGATAGGTGGGGCTATATAGTTCCAGTTCGATTCCCTGCGTACGGTAATGTCTTTGCAATAATTCCAGTGCAGCGCGGCATACTGCCTGATCGCCACAGATGTGAGGGGTGCCGGTAAATCCGACCCGGAACACCCCTCCGTTCTCTGCAATGAATGTGCCGTGGGTACCGATCATTTTGCAGAGAGCATCCATAAAGCAGGAAGTATTCCCGCTTGCAAGTACTACTTCGATTCCACTGTCAACAAGAGTCCTGATGGTATTGATTGCACCGGTATTGATCCGGCGGGACGAATCAGTGATCGTACCGTCAATATCTGTCAGAACTGCTTTTAACACGACTTGAGACCTGCCTCTTCTACGATGAACGGGGCTTCACCCTCGGGAAGATTGGGACTGTCCACGAGGCGTGCAATACGCTTTCCACCTTTGCTCTTGCGCAGGTAGAGACGGAAGGTAGCCGTGTGCCCGACAATGTTACCGCCTATGGGCTTAGTCGGGTCTCCAAAGAAGACCGCCGGGTTGGACATGACCTGGTTGGTTACGAGTCCTACACCATTGTGCTGATCGATGAGCTTGAAGAGCTCGTGCATGTGCCGGTTTAATTTCTGCTGGCGGGTGGCAAGGGTGCCCCTGCCGGCATATTCTGCCCGGAAATGCGCTGTGAGCGAGTCGATGATGAAGAGTTTGACCGGTTTGTCGCTGTCTTTGAGTTCTGCTGCCAGATCGCGGGAGTTCTCCACAAGCAACATCTGGTGATCGGATGTGTGAGCCCGGGCAATATGGATATTTTGTAAAAATTCATCCACATCCGGAATATTATCTAAGCCCAGGCCGTTTACCATCTGCTCGATACGCTCGGGACGGAAGGTATTTTCAGTATCGATGTATATGGCGCTCCCATCCAGTCCTCCCAGATCGGTGGGAAGCTGCACATTGACTGCCATCTGGTGGACGATCTGACTCTTACCGGAACCAAACTCACCGTACATCTCGGTGATGGCCTGTGTTTCCATACCCCCGCCAAGCAGGGTGTCAAGCTCAGGGACACGGAATGACAGTTTTTTGATATCCTTTCTCTGTTCAAAGATATCTTTTCCTGTCTTGAACCCGCCGATATCTGCAGCTTCTCTGGCTGCCTTGATGATCTTTTTTGCGGTAGACTCAGAGATCTCCGAGACTTCAGAGAGTTCTGCCGGTGATGCGGTAGCGATACTTTCCACCGAGAGGTAACCAGCTTCGCGGAGCTTGTCTGCGGTGCTCGGGCCTACGCCCGGTAAATCTTCAATGCTTAATGGTCCTTCAGCCATTTCTTTACAACTCCTATGGCACAACAAGATGTTATACACTCGCATATAATCCCGCGGAGTGCGTGGTGTGAAAGTGTAATTTTCAGCTTTTGAGACTCTCTTTAAATTTCCTGAGATCTGTCATTACCTCATCGGGTTTGAGAACAACCGGCTCTGCCTGTGTGGGAGTAATCCGGCTCCCTTTGAGAAGTCCAGTTACCTTAAGTCCGGTGCCGTGCGGAAAACTGCCATCAATCAGGTAGCGGTCAGTGCCGTTATCGATAAATGTGCAGCCCTGCCCGTGAATGATGGTTCCGGAAAAAACAATGGCCTGTGCCCCTTCATCCGGCACCCGCAATGCACTACCATGTCCCACTCCCAGTTCAATGCCTCCAAACCGCCCGGGTTTAGCTGTTGCGTGGTATGCTTCAACCCGGTCACCCGTCTTTAATGGCGTGAGGGCAAAATCCCCCCAGAGGACCAGTCTGAGTTCCTCTCCTTCCTCACCTATGATGATATTTCTTACCCAGGAAGCAGTCCCGTTACGGGTAGTAAAGGTGCGGGGTTGCTGCTGCTGTTTCACCTGACCTTTCACGGAATAAATACCCTGATCACTCACGGAACCAAGTGGTGTGAACGCTACAGAAACCACAGTATCTGTCACAGTGACCGTACTCGTCTCATCAATACTGTAATTCCGGCCATCGCTTTTATTGTTGGGTTTTGCACGGCTGATGTGTACTGTAGTACCAGGAGCAATATCGCAGAGCAGTTCCGGTACCCATGCAACGAGCCGTGCTGAACCCTTGTCATCGCCAATCACAGCTTCTGTCATCTCACTGGTGGTACCATCCCTGCGGGTGAATGTGCGTGGCTCGTTTACGGCAATTACGATCGCATCGAGATCAACCGGTTCATTTGAGAGACTGCCGGCTCCAGTACCCGTATCTGGCAGCGAGCAGGAGATCTCACAGCTTGCCAGACGCAGGGCAAGGGCATAGATCTCTTTTGTGTTTTTTCCCGGATGCCGACCGATGATCTCTAACACATCTCCAATGGCCACATCCACTGCCGCTCCAGCTTTCTCATCCCAGAGCACCACCCGTGTTGTTCCCGTCTCATCACCCAACAGAAGGGTGGCCACCCAGCCCTTCTCGCCATCAGCCCGATCAAATTCTTTGGGCTCGGTCTTGTCAACAACTTTTCCAAAAAAAGAAAAGAGGCTGGATTTTCCGTTCAGCCCCTTGATCTTCACATGTTGCCGGCCCAGTTCACCGATCACCATCATGGCGGCAGTTGGTTCATCGACCAGATCGCCACACTCATCGATCTTTGCATCTACACGAAGTTGGAACTCCTCTGTGGTGATCAGGTCATCGACCAGTGCATAGTGAAAGAGGACCACAGGGCTCTCCGCTTACCGCTGCCAGTCAGGGCGTTCCATGGTGGCGGTGATATCGGCAACCGTCTCTCCCCTGCGCATGAGTTCTGCCTGTGTTCCCCGGATCAGTACCTCGGGACAGCGCGGACGGCTGTTGTATTGCGATGACATGGCAAACCCGTAGGCGCCTGCATCGAGCACCGCGATGATATCTCCGGCGGCAAGTTCTGGAAGTTTCCTGTCGGGTGCAAGAATGTCACCGCTCTCGCAGATAGGTCCAGTGACCGTATATTCCGTCGTGAGCGGGGCATCGGCCTTGTTTGCAACAATGACCTCATGGTATGCATCGTACATCGCGGGCCGGATGAGCAGGTTGAAACCCGCATCCACATTGGCAAACCGCTTGTGAGCGGATTTTGTCGAATTGACCCGGGTGAGGAGGATCGTGGAATCAGCTACGAGCGAACGGCCGGGCTCGATCCAGAGTTCGGGGGTTATCCCGCAGGCTTCGACACCCGCTCTGAAGACCGGAATGACCTTTGCGGCATAGTCCTCCGGAGACGGTGACGGATCAGTATCATGGTGATACGGAATTCCCAGGCCTCCACCGAGATCAATGAACTCGAGTTTCACACCCATGTTTGTGAGTTCCTTTGCAATGCGAACCATCACTTCAGCGGCACGGACAAAGGGTTCTATTTCGAGAATCTGTGAACCGATATGGCAGTGAATCCCCACGGGCTGGATGTTTTTGCACGCAAGGGCCTCCCGGTATGCAGCGGGAATCTCCTTGTGGGGGATGCCGAACTTGCTTGTTGCAAGCCCGGTTGCGATCTTCGGGTGGGTGGGGACTTCAAGCGCCGGGTTGACGCGGAACGCTATCTTAACCGTCTTTTCCGCTGCCCCTGCCGCGGCGTCGAGCTGGTGGAGTTCGTCGAGCGAGTCCACCGAGACTTTCACGCCTTTTTCAACTGCAAGTTTCAGATCGGCCGGGGTCTTTGAACTGCCATTGAAGAGCAGTTTTTCCGGCGCCATGCCGGCAACGAGTGCAAGATGTAGTTCTCCGGATGAGAAGATGTCTGCACCTGCCCCATGACTGGCGAGTGCCCGCATGATTGCGAGGTTGCCATTGGCTTTAGCTGCAAAGAGCACCTGGACTTTCGGGTAGCGGGCTCCAAAAGCTTTCCTGTAGTTCTCAAACTGCTCGATAACCCGGTCCTCGCTCGTAATGTAAAGGGGAGTTCCGTACTTCTCTGCAAGGGCAACGCAGTCCTGTCCGCTGATCTTCAGGTGACCGTTCTGCACGGTGAGGTGGTGTGCGAGTTTCACAAGTCAAGCCTCCGCATACGCTCGATTGCCTCGTTGATCCGGGCAACCGGGCGGGTGATGGCAAACCGCACATAGCCTTCGCCGCTGGCACCAAAGCCTACGCCGGGGGTTGCAACAATACCGGCTTCATTGAGCAGTTTAGCCGAAAACGCCATGCAGTCATTGACCGGGACCCAGACATAGAAGGTTGCCTTGGGGGTGGGCACATCAAATCCAAGACTCCGCATGCCGGTGACCAGCACGTCCCTGCGTTCCTGGTAGATGGCGCAGGCTTCTTTCACACAGTCCTGCGATCCGCGGAGTGCAGTGATTGCCGCGTGCTGCACCGCGTTAAAAACCCCGGAGTCTACATTGGTCTTGACCCGCCCGAGTCCGGCAAGGATCTCTGCATTGCCGACTGCCATGCCGATTCGCCAGCCGGTCATATTGTAGGTTTTAGATAGTGAGTGCATCTCGATACCCACATCCATGGCACCCTTAGTCTCCAAAAACGAGGGAGCCCGGTAACCGTTAAATGCGATCTCGGAGTACGCATTGTCTGAGACTACGACAATATTATTATCTGCGGCAAAGTCCACGACCTCACGGTAGAACCCGTCAGGAGCTATTGCTGCGGTCGGGTTGTTGGGGTAATTGATGTAGATGATCTTTGCCCTTTTGGCCACATCTGTTGGGATATCTGATAGCACTGGAACAAAGTTGTTCTCCCGCAAAAGCGGCATCTCGTGTACCCGCCCCTCTGCAAAGAGTGTGCCTGTCCGGTATACCGGGTAACCGGGGCTCGGGGCAAGCACGTAATCGCCGGGATTGACAAATGCCTCGGCGATATGGGCAATGCCGTCTTTAGAACCCATCAGGGCAACAACTTCTTTACCGGCATCGAGCGTGACTCCGAACCGCTGTTTGTACCAGTCGGCAACCGCGTTGCGGTACGCAGGCATACCCACGTACGATGGGTAGTGGTGGTTCTCCGAATTCTTTGCAGCCTCGCAAAGCGATGTGACGATGTGGGGCGGGGTAGCGAGGTCCGGGTCTCCCACTCCGAGGTCGATAATATCTACGCCTTTTTTTATCTGTTCGGCTTTCATCTCGTCGATCCGTGCAAAAAGATACGGCGGGAGATTGCTCATGCGTGATGCGTACATAAGTACTAGATTTTGTCAGTCTGACGTATAGTAATTAACTCAACTTCCATCATTCCTGCATGGATCTGATAACGAATCTGCTGGCAAAATGGCATACCCTTAATACATTACAGCAAAAACATGAGCCCTATGGAGAAGAGTCCTGAAATTATCAAAGCACAGGGACTGTTTAAGCAGTATGGGGATGTCACTGCTGTCGACAATGTCTATTTTTCTGTTGGAAAAGGGGATCTCTTTGGCCTGCTCGGTCCCAATGGATCCGGGAAAACAACGATGATCAAGATGCTGACCGGGCAGATCCGGCCGACCGGCGGTTCAGCTACGGTACTTGGCCTTGATGTGGAAAAGGATCCCATCGGTGTGCGGGAACGGGTGGGAATAATCCCTGAGCAGGAGACCCCCCCGAGTTTTCTTACCGCTACCGAATATCTTGATTTTGTCGGCGAGGTGCGCCATATTGAGGATGTGCAGAAGAAAGCTGACTGGTGGTTTGACTTCCTGGATTTTTCCGATAAGCGCGATGTGCTCTGCAAGGATCTTTCCCGTGGCACCCGGCAGAAACTGATGTTCACGCAGGCGTTTTTACATAAACCGGTGCTCGCCCTCATTGACGAGCCCTTGATCAACTTCGATCCGATCATGCAGCACAAGGTCAAGGATTACCTTGCAGGGTATGTCAAAGCGGGCAATACGATATTCATCTCCACCCATATTCTTGAGATCGCAGAAGAGATCTGCACGGGATTTGCCATCCTCCACAAAGGAAAACTGCTCCATACCGGTACGGTTGCCGAACTAAAAACGAGAGACCAGCACCTTGATGATTTCTTCCTCTCACAGGTGCAAAAGGAACGTCATGCTTAAGCTCTTCACCAACATGTTAAAAGAGGAGTGGCGCATCCACTCTACGATCTTCGGGAACCTGAGTTTTGCCCTGTTTCCGGTGATGATCTTTGGCATCGCGTTCATGGGTTCCTTTCTTCTCCCCCTGTTCCGGGCAGTGATTCCCGGAGGGGATCTTGCCACCATCATCCATGCCCTTTTCCTTTTGCTTGGCATCATGGTGGGTGCGTTTGGCTTGATTGGCCAGGGGGCGATGAACCGGCGGTTCGGGCAGGCAAGCCTGCTTGCATATTCAGCGAGAAGCCTGCCCATATCTGTGCAGGAGATCTTCTGCACGTTTGTTGTAAAGGACACCGTCTATTACTTCTTCCTCTGGGTGCTGCCATTTGTCGGGGGTTTTGCCATTGCCTCGCCGTTTATCGGTATACCGTTAACCTTGCCCGCACTGCTGCTTCTCACCCTCACGCTCGCATTTCTCACCGGTCTCTCTGTGGTATTTTTCCTCTCTACAGTTTACGCCCGTTCAAAACCTGCGCTTGGCGTGCTATTAGCGCTTATCTTCATAGCC
>JAURZP010000550.1 GCA_030653335.1 Methanoregula sp.
TTGAAGAATTCCTGATGAAAAACCCCGATATCATTCTCGTGAACGGGGGAGGCGGGATGGATTCCACTAAGAAAGACGTCATCCTTGAGGTGTTCATGACCAACCCGCAGTACGCATCCCTGTCAGCGGTCAAAAACAACCATGTTTATGCCGTCAATGCCGACATCATCAGTAGGCCTGGCCCGCGAATCGTGGACGCAACAGAGCAGGTCGCCCGGCTCATCCACCCGGAGTGTTTTAAGCAAGCCACCACAACCCCAGGTGCCACACCAACCACACCGGTCAAATCTCCGGCGCTCTGTGCGGGAAGTGTGATCCTGCTCATCTCCCTGATCATGCTCCAGCGACAAGGAAGGAAGGATTGATGTACTCAGGACCAGGATGCTGGCAGGATAAAAACCGTCACCTCTCACCAGCGGGAACCAGAATGCGGGGAGGACTGGCTGGCACCAGAAGCACATCCGAGCCAGGGGGTCTTGTATGCAGGTAACCATCCCCCGTATCGTTATTGCGGGAACGCACAGCGGCTGCGGCAAGACCACGATCGCCAGCGGCCTGATGGCAGCCCTCACGGAGCGCGGGCTCCGGGTTCACCCGTTCAAGACCGGCCCTGACTTTATCGATCCTACCCATCATTCCATTACCTGCGGCAGGATCTCCCGAAATCTCGATCCCTTCATGATGGGAGAGACCGGAGTCCTGCGGACATTTGCCTCTGCATCCGGTGACGCGGATATCGCGGTCATTGAAGGGGCTATGGGACTTTTTGATGGAATTGATGGGACGGACATTGCCAGCACCGCCCATGTGGCGCGAATCCTCCGGGCGCCAGTTATCCTTGTCGTTGATGCATACGCATCTTCCCGTAGTGTCCACGCGGTGGTGCGGGGTTTTCAAAACTTCGATCCCCATATCAGGATTGCCGGCATCATTTTCAATCGGATCGCGACGGGGAAGCATCGTGAGATGATTGCAACAGAGGAATTTGTCCCAGCACTTGGGTGGATACCTCACCAGCGGGGATCAGAAATTAAGAGCCGTCACCTCGGTCTTGTGATGGCACACGAATCCGACGGGATGAGATCGTTTGGTCGCATTGTCCGGGATTCGTGTGACATCAGTGCGATTCTGGATGTGGCCCAAAGTGCCCCGTTGCTGGCAATTCCCCCAGCCCAAAAAACGCCCGACGTTAACAAACGGGCGGTCATCGGTGTCGCTCGTGATGAAGCATTCTGTTTTTACTACCAGGACAATCTCGACCGTCTCGTCCGGGCCGGGGCAGAGATCAAGTTTTTCTCACCGATGCAAGATACCCTGCCTGAAGTAGACGCTCTCTATATTGGCGGGGGATACCCGGAACTGCATGCTAAAAAACTCGAAGACTCGCGATGCCGGCATGCCATTCACGACATGGCAGATAAGGGCATGCCGATTTATGGCGAATGCGGAGGGCTCATGTACCTGTGCAGATCGGTTTCAATTGATCGCAAGTTCCGGATGGCTGATGTGCTGCCCGCCCGCGTGGAGATGACAAAAACGATCGAAGCACTGGGATATGTAAAAGGCAGACATAATGGACGGCCCGGGCTCTGGTCGGGTACTGCACTCATACGGGGACATGAGTTCCATTACTCCCGGGTGGCGTGCGATGCCGATGCACGGTTTGCGATCCGCCTTACCCTGGGGAAAGGGATAGAAAACGGAAAAGACGGGCTCACCGAACAAAACACACTCGGGGCTTATACCCATGCATATTTCAGTGATACATTCTGCCGGCGATTTGTTGCTGCTGCAGAAAACTTCCAGAGGAATCACTAATGAATACTGATGAAATTACCCTGCCCCTGAAACAACTGGTCGGGCTCGCCAATGGAGAGATGGTTGAACATATGGACGATGCGGTTGCCATCCGGTTCCCAGGTCCGCGTAACGTGCTCTCCACATCGTGGATGAACGGGGGATACCGCAAGGACCTGGAAGCGATCTTCAACCACCAGATTTCCCTTGAAGCCTGCGATGTCTGTCATGCCGGCGACGGGAGCGTGCAGCAGTATCTCAATGGTGTTGCACGAAACCTAGGGCTTGACCCGGAAACCGCCACCGGTCTTATCACCCGGGCAGAGATGAAGAACACGGCCATTGTCACAGAGTCGTGCCGGGATCTCAGGGTCACTGCGATCGTGACTGCCGGGATCGAGAAGAATGGTGGGAGGGCCGGTGACCCGGCATCGTACTACGAGAATGGCGACTCCGTTGAGCCGGTCGGCGGTACGATCAATACTATCCTCCTCATCAGTGCCGATCTTCCGGAGTATGCCATGACACGGGCGGTGATGACAGCGACCGAGGCGAAGGCTGCGGCCCTCCAGCAGCTGATGGCCCGTAGCATCTACTCGACCGGTATCGCCACCGGGTCCGGAACGGACATGATCATCATTGTTACGGATCCCGGTTCATCCCAGCATCTTTCAAATGCCGGCAAGCATTCCAAACTCGGGGAGCTGATCGGGAGGACCGTAATGCAGGCAACACACGCCGCACTGGAGATGGAGACCGGCCTGTCCCCCGCTTCGCAACGCGATGTACTGGTGCGGTTGTCCCGGTTCGGGGTGACAGAAGAAGATATCTGGAAAACCGCCATCCAGGCAGGTTCCATAGACCTCACCGTAATGGAAGAGCGGGAGAGGTTCCTGCAATACCTGAGAATATGGGCGCGGGAACCGGGATCAGTTGCATGTGTAACAGCAGCACTCCATGTTGTGGATGAAGCCGGATGGGGATTGCTTCCACATGATGCTGCACGGGACGCAATCATCCGTATACTGCATGACGGGGTGAGAAATATTCCAGCGGTGGGAGACCCGCCAATACGGTGCGTCATCACCATGCTCACATCGGGCTGCCTCATGACTTACCCCAACAACCCCCATCATTTTTATTAATCCGGACATCTCCAGAGAATCATGAGGACCGCCACATGAAATGCATCAATTTCGATTGCCTGATCACGTTTATCCATTGCCGGTCACCGGGTTTGTGGTGTATCTTGACCTGCCATCTGGAGGGGGAAGAGGGAACAACTTGGCAAACTAACGATAATGGGAATATACCGTAGGGTAGTTCTAAAAAAGGCGCGTATCGTTTTACTTTTCACTTAGGAATTTTTCGCAGGTTTCTGCATCACCCGGCTTTTTTTTTTCGCGCGCTTAAGGAACATCCACAACAGATCTGTCCAGGACTTCCTGCAAAACTTTTTTTTTAAATTTTTCCTGTTGAACGAGCCTTATTTTAAATTCTGAACGAACAGGTACGATCAATTAAAAACCTGAACGCTCACAAACCCTCTGGCTTTTTATGGATTTTCACCATGCTTAATTTCCCAAGGATTCAACAAGGAACTAACGGCAACAGCCGAAAAATCGGAGAGACAATATGCAAAACAGGATCATGATGCTTTCAGGGTTGGTAGTGCTTGCATTGCTCTGCACAACGGGAATTGCAGGAGCACAGGCAGACTTACAGACTATCATACCGGATAATAGTATGCCCGCAGGCTTATCAGTTCAGGAAAATATCATAGGGGCCGACAATGCACTCTATGGTCTGAAGATTGCAATGGAAGACCTTGATGAGTCATTCACGTTCAACCAGACTGAAAGACTGGAGAAAAGAATGAATCATGCAAATCTTCGCCTTGCTGAGGTACAACGGCAACTGGAAACCAACAGGACACAGTATGCCGGGCGGGCGCTTGAACTTTACCAGCAGAAACTCAATCTTACAAAAAACTCGCTGGCTGATATTCCATCCAATGCAACCGGTCTGTTACATGCACAGGAGATGACAGCAAAACATGAACAGGTACTTGCCAGACTCATGCTCTCTCACCCGAACAATAACGGACTTGTCCGGGCTCATGATAACAGTCTTATGCTCGGGCAGAAGTTTGAAGAAAAGAACGCAATAAGGCTGGGGCGTACATCCGGACGGGGCAATGTAACACCTCCGGGAGCCTATAGAGAGGAAGTCCAGGAACAGAACCGTGCGGGCAATGGAAATGGAAATAGCGGGCTTAACCAGACTGAAGAGCAGGTTCGAAACGGGCAGCGGGAGAAAGCGCAGGGAAATAAGAATACATCTCCCGGTCCGGCAATAATAACCACGCAACCTGCCAAAACAAGCCCGGCACCGACAGTGACTGGCCAGGCCCGGAATAACCAGGGTGGATCAGATAACCAGGGAAACAATAATGGGAACGGAAATGGAAATGCAGATGTTGGCAATCAGGGAAAATCAAAGGGCAGGTAATTACTGCAACCGGAATTCCGCTGGAACACACGGCAATGCTGGTGATTACAGTAATTTCTTTTTATACCCGGGCATGTTAGTGATACATGAAGGTGACCCGTTATGCTGGTAGCGAGGTACAGGTGTATTATAATCGTACTGCTAATCCTGCTGGGTTTCCCGGTGGGTGTCATTGCAGTCGATCCATCCTATTCCATCACCTATACAATCGATGTTCATGAAGATGGGTCAGCAGTCTGGCATGTGGAGTACCGGACCCTTCTTGCAACAGAAGCTGACAGGACTGCATTTGATAACTATTCTCAAAACCTGCAACCGGTCTATCTCCCCCAGTTCCAGGATTTAATGAAGCGATCCGCAGCACAGGCAACAATTGCCACTGCCCGTCCCATAAAAACCAGTAATTTTTCCGGAGATTCAGCGATTCAGACATCCCCAACCGGTACATACGGCGTTATTTTTTACTCGTGTACATGGAATGGCTTTGCCCGGCCAGGATCTGACATAAACATCGGCGATGTGTTTGTTGGCGGTCTCTATCTTGAAAAAGATAATACACTTGTTGTACGGTATCCTGACAGTTACACCGTAAAGAGCATTGAACCATCGCCCGATCAGGTACGCAACGGGCTCATATGGTATGGCCAACGTTCATTTGGGGCCGGTGAGCCCCGGATAATCCTTGAAAAACAAACCTTTCCACTGACGTGGGTTGTTCCGGGTCTTGGGATAATTATCCTTGTTCTGGCAGGTTTTGGATTACTCCTTGTAATAAGGCAACGCAAAAAAACAAATGCGCCGGAAGAACCTGTCGCAGTCCTGTCCGAAGGGGAGATCAGAACACTTGAAGAACGGATTATCAAGCTGCTTACCGATAATGGGGGAGAACTTTACCAGTCAGAGATCGTCAGGAAACTTAGTCTTCCCAAATCGACTGTGGGCGTTGCGCTCAACGACCTCCATGATAAAGGGACAATACAGAAAGTCAGGAAAGGCAGGGAAAATCTCATCCGGCTTGTCTGAAGAGTGTTATTCGAGTGGATGAAATATACCATCACATGAGTATGAGGAACCTGACATGAAACGCGTCACCATCAACACAATCGTCGATATCGGCTGCCTGATCACGTTCATCCCGTCGCTTATCACCGGGCTGGTGCTGTACCTTGTGCTTCCATCGGGAGGGGGTAGAGGAAACAGCTGGTCACTGTATCTTGGCATCACCCGCAACAAGTGGGTCACGATGCATGACTATACGAGCTTTGCCTTTACCGCACTGCTCATCATCCACCTGCTCCTGCACTGGAAGTTTTTCCGGCATGCCGGCAGGAATCTTATGGCGGGCGGGAAAGAACCTGACGATTGTAAAACTTGAATATTTACCCTTATTCTTCGGATTTCACTGTCATTACCATGCAATCTTCATTCCAACACCCACTTCCTGCAGGGGACAATAGCCTGCAAGGGCAAGTTTAGCCGGAAGTGACGTGCAGTGGCAGGCATGCAGGGCATTGAGATGAAGACGGTTTAGGTATTTCCCTGTTTTTGCAAGCCGTTTTGGAGCCGGTGATAAAAGGTGCAGCCCGCCGATGATATCGGCAACCCGCCGTTCCCCGCAGACCTCCCTCGCGTATTCCGTGATGTTACAGATTCCCGCGTGCGAGCACCCGGTGATGATGACAAGACCTTCTTTTGAGCGGAACGCGAGAGCCGAATCGTCGGCAAGGTTATCCGGTTCAATGGTCCCAGCCGGGGTGTGAATCATCCGTTTGTCGGAATCTCCCTGCTCAAAGGCAAACCTCCGTGGGATCTCCCCAAGAAAGACAAGATCATCGGTAATCCAGACAGGTTTTGCAGACATGTTTGCCGTGAACTGCCGGCAGATCTCCTCCTCGCTGATTGCTGATCCGTTTTTCCTGCCATCTTTTTCTTTGGGCCAGAAGCAGCGGGGGTGGGCAATGAGGTGAGGCACACGGGACCGAATGCCCTCCGATATTGCACCGGTAAGGTGACGGGCGAGGGCGGGCAGTCCTCCGGTGTGATCGATATGCCCGTGCGAAAGGATGAGAAAGTCCAGGTCCCGCAGGCTGATTTTCATCTTTTCTGCATTTGTGAGGAACATCCCTGACAAGCCGGTATCAAACAGGCACTTCTTTTCAGCAGTTTCTATGAAAAACGAGAGCCCGGCCTCGGCACAGAAATTATCGTCCGTGAGCAAGGTATTGTCGATAAGGACCGTGAGGGTGAGGCGGGGCGTCATACCAAGAATATCGTTCAGGAAAAGGGATGAGCCTTTTCTTTTTTGCCATGAGAAGGTGAGCCCGATAAAAAGCCCCCGTAAATCCGCACGTTGTCAGCGTGCAATGGTTTAAATTAATTATGCGCATATGTGTAATTATAGCACGGAAAATCCGTACCCATGGTGACACAATGCCAGAACCAACTACACACAAAATCAACAAGAACAAGCCAGCAGTATCCACTGAAACAAACAGCACCGGGCACACCTGCGCATGCGGGGAGGTCCACGAGCACCATGAAGAGGGCATAAGCCACAGGGATGAATGCACGTCCCCCCTGAAATTTAACGATTCCTGCTGCTGCGGGTCCGGCGAGGCCGGAAAAGAAGCACGCCACCGTTGCGGGCACGGACCGCGCTGTCATTAACCATCATCTTTTTAAAACAAATAAACTGCGCGGAGCAATGAGAGCGATGACCGATTATCACGCGATCCCTGAACTTTTAGAAGAGTATATGAAGAAACATGAACGTGATGGGCTCTGGGTAACAGTGCCGGAGTTCCGCAGATTTTTTGCAATGGATGAACATGCATCACCCGCAATATCAGGATTCTTCCACAGGCTGTACCAGGGTCCGTTCTTCACCTGCCCGTACCGGGTGGAAAGAATCGAAAAAATAAGGGTGAACGCCCCGCAGACGCGGATGATCAAACGCTATTTTATCAACAGAAGACCTCAACCAGGGAATAAACAAAGTATCCGTGCTTCAAATGCCCGGTCATACACGCAGCAGTAAGAACATTAATTCATGTCGCAAGAGTATCATTGATTACAGGATGAAAAAACAATGACGGACAACGGAGAGACTGTATTACCCCCATGCCCCCGCAGGGGAAGACCCCGTGTCCGGCGAATCATTGAAGGGATCGGGGAGTCGCGCTGCTATGAACCCCGCTGCTGCCCGCATGAAGACGGTATCGTAATCTCTTTAAAACCCGAAGAGATTGAACTGATTCGTCTTGTCGATCTCGAAGGGCTTGAACAGGAAGAAGCTGCAGCAAAACTGGGAGTCTCCAGAAAAACTGCATGGCGCGATCTGCATGAAACCCGGAAAAAGATTGCCGATGCCCTGGTAAATGGCAAGGGTATCGAGATGGCCGGGTGCCGGAAAGCGGCAGAAGGCCAATGCCCGAAATGCCATCGTAAAAAGGGCCATCACGGGGTTGCTCACGATATGACTTCCTCCATGTAATCTTCTCTTTTTTTTATTTCACTACGCTTAAATATTTACGCTCATAAGTGTAATTAATCGATTAGACTATTGAGGGATATATGCCAAACTTTGACGGAACCGGGCCGCTCAAACGCGGGCGGGCAATCGGACGGGGGCTTGGTCCCTGTAAAGGTACCGAGTACTCCACATGCCAGAGAAAGGATGCGCCTGCGGATTTTAAAAAAAATTGGATAACCCGTAATTGAGGAGAGATACAATTGACCACACCATTTCTTTCTGTTGATCATCTCTGCATGGAGTTCGAGGGGAAAAAAGTACTGAATAATATTTCTTTTGAGATTCCTGAAGGAGAGATCATCGGTGTCATTGGCAGGAGCGGGGCGGGAAAAAGTGTGCTCATGCACCTGCTCAGGGGTGTTGAACAGCCCCCGACAAGCGGTTCTGTAATCTACCACATGAGCGCCTGCGACTCCTGCAATCACATGGAAGTGCAGAGTCAGGCTGGCAACCGCTGCCGATCGTGTGGGGGGAAACTGATCGCAACGGACGTTGATCTCTGGGCTGAGAGGGCCAATGGCATGAAAGCCCGTGTGATGCACCGCACTGCGATCATGTTCCAGCGCACGTTTGCCCTGTATGGCGATGACCGGGTGATCGAGAACGTGCTTCACGCGCTCGATGATATCAATTACCCGCAGGAGCACGCGATCACAAGAGCCGCAGACTTAATCGACCAGGTACGGCTCTCGCACCGGATGATGCACATCGCCCGAGATCTCTCAGGAGGCGAGAAGCAAAGGGTAGTGCTTGCACGGCAGCTGGCAAAGGACCCGACCCTGCTCTTTGCCGATGAGCCGACTGGCACGCTCGACCCTGAAACAGCCCGTATTGTACACGGCATGCTCATTGAAGCAGCAAAGAGAAACGCAATGGGGATGATCGTCACTTCGCACTTCTCGCAGGTGATAGAGGATATGGCGAACCGTGCGATCCTCCTTGTCGATGGGAAGATCGAAAAGATCGGTACACCAAAAACAGTGATTCGCTCATTTGTCAAAGGCCAGCATGAGGAAGAGTGGATTGCACCAGCAGAGTTTGGAGAAAAGATCCTGTCAGCACGGGACGTGACCAAGCGCTATATATCAGTGGATCGCGGTGTGGTGAAAGCGGTAAACGCAGTCACGTTCGATGTTGCACAAAAAGAGATCTTTGGCATTGTCGGCAAGAGTGGGGCGGGCAAGACTACACTCTCCGGAATCATTGCCGGAATCATCGAACCCACCAGCGGCGAGATGAACATCCGTATCGGCGACGACTGGGTAGACATGACAAAACCCGGCATAGACCAGCGGGGCAGGGCCAAGGAGTATATCGGTCTCCTCCACCAGGAATATGATCTCTTCCCGCACCGTAACGTGCTCGACAACCTGACGGATTCAATCGGACTTGAATTTCCAAAGGAACTGGCAATGAGAAAAGCGCTCGTTACCCTTGCGATGGCCGGTTTTGAGCCGCAGCGGGCAAAGGAGATCCTCAACCGGTACCCGGCAGAACTCTCCGATGGCGAGCGGCACCGGGTAGCAATGGCCCAGGTGCTCATAAGAGAGCCACGCCTCGTGATCCTCGATGAGCCGACCGGCACCATGGACCCGATAACAAAGCAGGACGTGAAGCACTCGATCCTGCACGCCCGCGATGAGATGGACGAGACCTTTATCGTGGTATCGCATGACATGGACTTTGTCAGGGATGTCTGCGATCGTGTGGCACTCATGCGGGGCGGAAAAGTGATTGAGATAGGAAAGACTGCTGATGTGCTTGCCGGCTTGAATGAGAGTGACTGACATCAGGCCCACTGCGGATGCAGCAGTTACCCACACTATCAAGGATGAATTTCACCATGACACAACACACACCTGACAAAGATACGAACTGCAATGAGAACTGTTCCAGCTGCTCTACCGGACCAACCCCCCAACCCCAGAAAGGACTGCCGCCGCGATCAAAAATCGACGTAAAGCACGTGATCCTTGTGCTCAGCGGGAAAGGTGGTGTGGGCAAATCAACAGTCTCGGTTAACCTCGCCTCTGCACTTTCCGCCCATGGGCGAAATGTGGGACTCCTTGATCTCGATTTTCACGGCCCCAATATCCCAAAGATGCTGGGCATCGAAGGCCAGAAACCGGCCGTTTTGGAAAAGCACATCGAGCCTGTGCATGTCACCGGAACGCTCTCGGTTATGTCGATGGCGTTCCTGCTGCCGGACACGAGTACTCCGGTTGTCTGGCGCGGACCGATGAAGATGGCAGCGATCCGGCAGTTCCTTGATGAAGTGAACTGGGGTACGCTTGACTACCTGGTCGTAGATCTCCCCCCGGGCACCGGAGACGAGGCGCTCTCGATTGCGCAACTGGCCCCGAATGTGAAAGGTGCAGTCATTGTGACAACACCGCAGGATGTGGCCGTGCTGGATGCCGTCAAATCAGTGAAATTCATCCAGAAATTAGAGGTACCGGTGATTGGTATCATCGAGAACATGAGCGGGATGATCTGTCCCCACTGCGGCGATACCATTGACCTGTTTGGCAGGGGTGGCGGGAAGAAAGCGGCAGAAGATCTGAACGTCCCGTATCTTGGTGCAATACCCCTTGACCCGGAGATGGTAAAAGCCGGAGATGAGGGACGACCCTATGTTCTTCGCCATACGGATACTCCCACGTGGAAGGCTGTCGATGCTGTGATGGAAAATCTCGTGAAACTGATCGAGTCATGAGGGTGTTTTTCTTTTTTTATCTCTGAATTGCATCACAAAGAAGTGGCAGTATGAAAAAATATTCCGGTATACCTGAACTGCTTGAGCAATATATGGTGGAGAATGGCACCGATGAGCAGTGGGTCACCGTGCACGAACTCCGGAAACGGTTTGAACTGACCCGCTACCAGTACAACACGATCTCGGGGTTCCTGCGCAGGCTGGAGTTCGGGCCGTTTGGCCAGTGCCCCTATATCGTTGTCAGGATCGAGAAGATGAAAAAGATCAAAACCTCTGATCCCCCGAAATGCCGGTATCTCGTGAAGCGGAAGGTTATGACCGTTGCCGGTCTCCCGAAAATTTTACAACATACAGGCATGCAGGCCCGTTGCAAAGCAGACTGTGGCAAACACGGGTAGGAGTCCACTCCGGGCGGGGGAAGATTTCCCGCAGGAGGACCGGGAATTAACCCCTTTTTGGCACACCCATAAGATCGGTTGGGATCATCATCGCAGGAGTTGTTCCATGAACCGGGGACGGGGTGCAATCCCGCTGCCGGAATGCGAGGATCATTTTTTCTGACGTGCCCGGTTTTCTCATAGAATGAAGCTGGAGAATTACTGATTCCTGTGAAAAAATTTCATCACGTGAGTTACTGGTTTGAGGAATTAATTATCACAATCAACATCCCATAGGAAAACTACATGAAAGAAGACACCCGGTGGAAACTCATCGCAGGGATCGGTCTGGTTACGTTATCTCTTGCACTGTTTACCGCCCACTACCTGCTCTTCCACGACTCGCATCACCTGTTCATATTCCTTGTCGGGGATATAGCTTTTATTCCGATCGAGGTGCTCATCGTCACGCTTATCATTGACCAGATGCTTGAATCCCGTGAACGGCAGCGACGGATGGAAAAAATGAATCTGGTCATCGGGACCTTCTTTTCCACAATCGGGACGCCTCTTCTCGCCCAGCTGGTCCGGGTGGATTCCACGATCGACAGCGTTAAAGAGCGCCTTGTTATCGGCACTGACTGGAACAATGAAATGTTTAAGGAGGTACAGGTTTGCTTAAAGGACCACACGTGCAGTATCGATATCGGGCATGTGGACAGGGATGCCCTGAAGAGTTTTCTCATCAGTCACGAGGACTTTTTACTCCGGCTTGTCGAAAACCCGATGGTCTTTGAACACGAAACGTTCACCGATCTCATCCTTGCCATCAACCACCTGACCGAAGAAGTAAAGGCACGGGGCGATCTCTCCATACTCCCCCCATCAGATCTTGATCATCTCACAAAAGATATCCAGCGTGTCTATTCGCAGCTGATTCCTGAATGGGTCAAATACATGGAATATCTCAGGAACCATTACCCGTACCTCTTCAGCCTTGCAATGCGGAAGAACCCGTTTGACGAATCGGCCTCGGTCATCGTCCGGCAGAGTCCATAATCATTCTTTTTTTAGTGATTTTCCTACGGGACTACCCTTGAAAGAAGAGTAAAAACCCTTTAGTTTTTGCGTATCTTTTTTCGGATCACATGCAAGGGGTTTAACACAGATTTCGCACCCTTAGAAAATAGGATTTATAACGGCAATTATCCCTAAAGCTTAGATATATATCTTAGAATACTATATCTTCTAAGCACAATGGAAATCCAATCCCCCGTAGGAAGCCATATGCTAAAATGGCTCAA
>JAURZP010000556.1 GCA_030653335.1 Methanoregula sp.
CAAAAGCAGTAATTGTGGCATGCCCAATCAACTGGAACACTATGTCAGCCCGGCTCAAGGTATTCCTCGACAGGACCACCTGTATGCAGAATCTCTTCCATCTTAAAAAACCCGGGCTGACCGAAGGAAAGATCGTAGGAATTCTTGTCTGCGGTCACGAGGATGGTGCAATAAAGACTGCCATGGACATCAACCTCCATTTCCAGCAGATGGGTTTTGTCATGGCACCGTTTGGTATCGCCTTTAGAACCCATGGGGCACAGTTCAACAGTAAAACAGATGCAGAGTTTTTCCGTACCGATGAGTTGCTGGTCACCCAGATCAACGGGGTAGTCAATAACGTGATAGCACTGATGCAGATCGACATTGAATCACAGCTGAAAGGAAAACTCGTACCTGTCTCTGAGTGAATCTCCCGTTCAGATCTCAATAGTGGAGACAGGAAATAACCGGGATAATCACTCTTTTTTGATATGCCAGGTTCACAATCCTTATCACCCATCCCGTTCACAGATTCAACGTAACCATACGGAAATTCTGATACCATGAAACCGCTCATGCCCCTTCTCTCCTGCCTCTTCATTGTCCTGCTTCTCGTAGTCGTTCCGGTCCATGCCGAGAGCCCGACGGTCATCGTTGCCGATTACGTGATTTCGCCATCTGTACTGCAGCCCGGGGATGTCGGAACTATAACAGCGACAATCAGGAATACCGCGGGTTCGGCAAACCTCAGGCAAAATACCGGCATCCAGCCCGGAGGGGCATTTGAGAATACCAAAGTCACCGATATCGGCGTCAATATCGAGAGCGTGCAGCTGGAATCAAAGGATGTGGACGTGATCTCCGGCAACTACAAGCGGCTCGGTGCGATCGGGCCCGGGCAGTCGATCCCCATCACGTTTTTGATCCGTGCCCCGGCACAGGACGGCATCTACTTTCCCGAGATCTGGATCGATGTCACGGGAGGCCAGAGCGTCCGCCAGCCTATCCCGGTCAATGTCAACACCCAGATCGC
>JAURZP010000558.1 GCA_030653335.1 Methanoregula sp.
TGCGGCAGTGACAGATGCTGCTGAAGCTGCATTTTTTTTACTGTTTGCGTGAGCCACCACAAGCTCATCTTTAAGAATTTTTAATTCCCGTTCCTGTGAAAACATTGTGGCAGCAGCCGAGTCAAACCGAATCTGCAAATCATCGAACTGCTGTCTTTGTGACTTCCCGTCAGCATCGTGAGTTGCTCTTAACTGTTCCAACTCAGACATGAGATTTTTAAGTTGCATCTCTGTCGATGTGCACCGATCGCTCTCGGATTCAAGCTCGGTTTTTAAGCGGAGAATCTCATCGTTCTGCTGCCGGGCTGCATCCTTTTGCTCATTGATAAGAACTGTCAGATCCAGCTCAGACTGTGCTTTTGCCTGTAACACTGACTGTATTCCTGCTTCTGCAACACGCGCCCGGTTTTTCTCTGAGGATAACTGCGATGCCAGTTGTTCGTTTTCTACTGTCAGGGTCTGTAGTGATGTTTTGTATTGTCCGATCTGCACATCTGACTCTTTTACTGCATTATCGAGTCTGGCAGAACGGGTTGTTTCTTCTTTTAATGCCAGCGTTTTTGCATCAATCTCTTTTGATTTTGCATCAAGTTCTCTTATTTTTTCCCTGATCACATCAGAGAGGTTCGATACCTGTTCGGATAATTCAGAATTTTTTGACTGGTAAGATTGGGTTGTTTTCTCTCTTTCCTCTAACAGGATGCGGATATGTTCTTCTGCGGTAGCAAGGAGTTTTTTGGTCTCTCCCAATTCCAGAGACAGGTATCCGTATTCAGCGGTTTTTTCATCATAAGCCTGTTCGATCTCTTCGAAATCTCCTTTGAGTGTGCGCTCATCCTGCTCTTTTTTCTTCACACTTGCACTGAGCATTTCAATAAGTCGTGCGTTCCCGATGGCCGCATCTTCAAGCGTAGTTAACCGGGAAGAGAGTGCCTGTATTTCACCATTGGCTCAAAAAAGATCTTCTGAATTCTTAACTGCAATCTCAAATGCAGACAGGAGGAATTCTAAAAGTTTTCTGCGGTCAGCAGTGACAACAAAGATCTGGTTGTCATGCTGGATCTTAAACTGCGTTTTGATCTGGTCTGTTGACGGTTGCTCAACCGGTGTCAGGAGCAATACTTCAATCTGCGAGAGAAGGTAAGAAACGTCATAGGGTTGTGCGATGAAATTGTCCCCATTGCTGTCAAGTACATACAAAAGATCACTCAAAGAGGATGCGCGTGTCAGGATCATGACTGGAATCATCCAGAGGTATTCATCTGATTTGATAAGCCGGCAGCAGTCATACGCCTCCTGACCAAAGGATATCGTATCGCAGATAATAAGATTGGGTTTTCCTGATCGAAGGGTATCGATTAACTCTTGTACTTCGGTAAAGAGGGTTACCCGGTAATCCTGATGCTCAAGCTGTTCTGTGAGCTGCTGTGTCCCTGTTTCACTCCGGCCCAAAACAAAAATATCAATGATACTTTCATTTCCATCTGATAGAGGATTATTCATTGCAATCTCTCGCACGGTTAAATTCTCACGGTACTCTTATGACTTAATATATGATTTTATATACTGCATTATAGCACTTCTGGTCTAAAAGAGCTG
>JAURZP010000560.1 GCA_030653335.1 Methanoregula sp.
GGAAAAAAACTCTCATGATTGAGCAATAGTCAAAAGACGCAGGATACGCGCTTTGAATTATTCCAGATTTTTTTTAAAAAAAAACCTTAAGGGTAAGGCATACCCTCGTACTGTCGAAACTTGTTTCCCCCAGTCAGTCTCTGATGAGAGATTTTATGGCACTTAGCTGTGATGCTGCTGGAGTATGTTTGAACTGCCCTCACTCAAATAAGGGTAAATTCAGGTGAATTTTTTCTTTTATTAATTATTTGCCAAGTAACTCTGCACGGCAAAAGGGAGAATGCCGTGATGCACGTATCCGGAAACTCCCTTTAAGCCCACCCTGTTCATGCATGCTCAAATGTACCGTATAAGACGGGCATGTGGCGCAATATTACGTAGAGATGACTGCACACGCCCCCTCTGAAAAGGACCAGGTAAAAATTCAAAATAAAATGGTATGTGAAAACCGACACACTCTACCTGAAACCCATGGCAATCTTGACACCCTTGTTGATGCAGCTTGCACCATCATCCAGCCGCCCCATCTTCTTGTACGTGAGACCCTTGTTAAACCAGCATTCGGCATCGTTCGGATCACATTCAAGCGCGCTGTCATAACACTGGATCGCTTCAAGGTGTTTGCCAAGGGCATCAAGAGCATTGGCCTTGCTGTGTAAAGCCTGTGCCTTGGTATGATTTGATGAACTCTCCATTGCCCGGTCATAGAACTCAAGCGCCTTGTCAAACTTTCCTTTGGCCATCATTTCATCCCCGTATTTCACCCAAAGTTTCGCATCCGTAGTGATATGGGATACAACCTCGGGGTTGCTGTTTTTCATAGTCTTCATCTTTTTTCCCCCGCCACTGGCAGACTTTTTTTAGTCATCTGCACATGGCTGATCCACTGTAAAATATTTCGGGGTATATATTTTTGCCATTGATCCCTGCACTACAGGGATGACCAGCAATTCCGCATCCTGCATTGCCGTGCATTATCGGCAAGCAATATATTATTGCTTAATCACACACCAAATGGATAATGTTATATAAAAATCCAGATACCACCCTTGCATTAATACAACGGTGCCGGAGGGTTTCTTATACTCGAAAAGAATAGCATCTCCCGGATCAAGGTCCTCTTAAAGGCGCACCCAAAGGGTTTGACAATCACAGACATCTCTTCAAAACTGAAGATCAACCGGAACTCTGTATCAAAGTACCTGGAGGTACTTCTCATATCGGGACAAGTAGAAACACAGTCCTACGGAACGGCTCATGTCTTTTTTTTAACGCACCGCGTCCCCATATCGGCAATGCTCAGCATCTCATCCCATCTCGTGTTGACTTTGGATGAGAGTAATAAAGTTCTTTTCTGCAATGACAACTTCCTCACTTTCTTTGAGATCGCCCGTGACCAGATTGTCGGGCACCACATCATCGAAATCTATCGCCATGGCATTCCGGAGATTACCTTTTCTGAACTCTTCTCAGATATTCTTGCAAATCCAGATCAATCCTGTGAAACTGCGATAACCAGACAGAACGAGACGTATTATTTCCGGATCAAAGGGGTGAAAACGGTCTTTGATGATGGCTGCCGTGGTACCACTATCGTGATGGAAGATGAGACAAAAGAGCGCAAGCACCAGATCCAACTGGAGATGAACGAAGTCCGGTACCGTGGGATTGTAGAAGACCAGACCGAGTTCATCTGCCGGTTTCTGCCCGACGGGATCCTCACCTTTATCAACGATTCCTTTGCGAAATTTCTCAAAAGAACCCCAGAGGATCTTGTGAATAAGTGCCAGATACCCGGGATATCCTGTGAAGATGCCGCACTCTGGGATCAAACGTGTAAAACCCTTGACCGGGAGCACGCGGTCACAACGATCATCTGTCGCATGCCAGATGGAACAGGAAGAGACTGCTGGACTGCATGGACAATACGGGGACTCTTTGACGGTACTGATGAGGGTCGTGAGTACCAGGCAGTCGGAAGGGACATTACGGAGAAAAAAGAAACGGACGCACAGCTCCAGGCGTATGTCGACCAGATGGAGTTTTTCTCGAGGAAGATGCAGGAGTTTTCTGAGCTGCCGCCTGATGCTGATATTTACAAGGCAATCGGAAACGGTCTTTACGAGGTACTTCCGGATGCGATAATCTCGGTCAACTCATACGATCCCGAATCGGGGACATTAACCATCAGAAATGTAATGAGTGAGCAGATGCGGGACTGTACTAACCGATATTTCGAAAAACCTCTCGTAGGATTAAAAATCCATGTTGATGAGCATGTGCCGGAACGGTTGTTGAGCGGAAAACTGTACCATATACAAGAGGAATTTTACAATGTCCTGTTCCGGCATCTCCCCAAAGAGGCATGTGAGAAGATAACAAAAGCACTCAATCTTGGTGAGTTCTATTCGGTAGGACTTGTCTGGAATGGAATGCTCTTTGGCAACATTACCTTTGGACTTCAAACTGGAGTACCGTTGACCAATGTCCCGCTCATCGAAGACTATGCACGGGTATCTTCGATCGCGCTCCAGAGACAGGTTGCAGAAGATAAACTCAGGGAGAACGAACGGAAGTTGGCCGATGAGGCATTGAAGGTGAGCGAGAACTATTTACACACAATTTTTAATTCTACCCAGTCCGGACTTGTGGTCATCGATCCCGATTCGCATACAGTCTTTGATATCAACTCCACTGCGATAGCAATGATCGGGAGAAAGAAGAGCGAAATTATCGGTTCGAGCTGCAAATCGTTGTTCTGCCTTGCCGAAAATGACAAGTGCCCGGTTACCGATCTTCACCAGAAACTCGCCCGTTCGGAGTGCACTCTTCTGCTAAATGACGGGAAGAAGAAAACTGTCTTAAAGACCGTTGTGCCCGTCCAGATTGGCAACCGTTCCTACCTGCTCGAAAGTATCCTTGATATATCCGAGCGGAAGCAGGCAGAAGAGGCACTTAAGGAGAGCGAAAAGAAGTTCCGCGAGACTGTGCGTTACCTCGATGAAGGCTATTACGGTTGCACTCCGGACGGGAAATTGCTTGAACACAATCTGGCATTCAGCCGGATTCTTGGTATTGACACTGCCCATCAACTAAAAGGAATATCACTCACTGACTTCTGGCAGAATCCGGCCCAGCGCGAGGAGTATCTCGCTAAATTATCAAAAAAAGGATTCATACGCAATTACCTGATCAATGCAAAGACCATCAGTGGTAAAGAGATCATCATCCTTGCAAACGCCCATACCGTACGAGATGAGGCAGGTACGGTAATAAAAATCGCCGGGACGTTTTCAGATTTCACCGAGCGCAAGCGGGCTGAAGATGCGCTGCGGGAGAGTGAAGAGCGTTATCGTTCTCTTGCCGAGACTGCACAGGATTTCATCTATATTATCGACAAAAATGACAACGTGGTATATGTCAACAATTACTGCGTGAAGATGCTGAAAATGAGCCGTCTTGATATCATCGGAAAACCGCGTAAAGCGCTGTTTCCGGAGCCCGTTGCCTCCACGCAGTACAAAAACCTCCAGCGGGTCTTTACGACAGGAATCCCCTTCCATGAGGAGAGCAATGTACTGATCTCCGGTCAGAAAATCTGGCAGGATACACGATTAGTGCCGCTGAAAGATGCTGACGGCACTATCTCTGCCGTGCTTGGGATATCAAGGGACATCACCCGGCTGAAACAGGTTGAAGAAACGCTCCGGGAAAGCGAGATGAAATTCCGGGATCTTGCCGAGATGCTGCCTCAGTCAGTCTGGGAGTGTGATGCAGAAGGAAACCTTACTTTTGCAAACTCCGGCAGTTTCAGGATGTACGGCTATGATTTAAAAGATCTTGACCAGGGTCTGAATATCTGGCAGATGATGCATCCCGATGATCGGGAAAGAGTGAAAGGCGAGGTTGTGAATGGTTTTATGCATCAGTCTACCGATTTTCCGGAGTACTATCAATACACTGGCTTACGCAAGGATGGGAGCACATTCCCCATTGAAATATATGCAACCATTATTGTCCGTAATGGTCAACCCGTGGGAATGCGGGGTATAGGAATCGATATCAGTGAGCGTAAGCGGGCGGAGGATGCACTGCAACAGGCGAATAAAAAGCTCACCCTCCTCTCCAGTATCAGCCGGCATGACATCAACAACCAGCTAACGATACTGCGGGGATACCTCAATATTCTGCAAGAGAAGCAGTCTGATGTTACCCGCGATGAATATTTCGGGAAGGTTTCAACTGCTGCACAGCGGATCTCTTCCATGATCCAGTTCACAAAGGAATACGAAAAGATCGGCGTCAATTCTCCCAGTTGGCAGGATTGCCGCATACTTATAGACACAGCGGCTAAGCAAGCACCGCTCGAACAGGTCCTGTTGAAAAATGATCTCCCTGCCAATGTGGAAGTGTTTGCTGACCCGCTCGTCATCAAGGTTTGTTATAACCTGATTGATAATGCGGTGCGGTACGGTAAGAAGATCAAAACGATCCGGTTCTCTGTGCTGGCGGACGATGATGATTATGTCGTTGTGTGCGAGGATGATGGTGTGGGCGTCCCGGTTGAAGAGAAGGAGAAGATCTTTGAGCAGGGTTTTGGGAAGAACACCGGGTTTGGTCTGGCACTTTCGCGGGAGATCCTTTCAATCACCGGCATCACGATCCGCGAAACAGGTGAGCCGGGCAAAGGTGCAAGGTTTGAGGTGACGGTGCCAAAGGGAACCTGGCGTATGAAAGGGGATGGTGCATGACGGCAGCAAAAACGAAAAGAACGGCGGGTGAGAATTGACACGCGGTGTTTGTGCAGATCCGATAAAGGATTTGGAACGAAGACAGAAAATGAGAGAATCGATGACAGGAAAACACCACACAGAAGAGACCCGCAGGAAAATTGGTGCTGCACAAATAGGAAAGATCGTATCAGAAGAGACCCGCAAAAAAATGAGTGAGGCACATAAAAAGCCACAGAAAAAGGGTTCTTTCCGGGCGCATCCACATGCCCTCAATAAAAAAAATTAATTTTCTGCGGAGACTTTTTGCAATGCAGATTCTGAAGAATAGGTCACCACGGGCAACGGTCTGCCATGGATATGAGAAACAATCTCATCGCCGAGCGTGAGAAGAGCGTTTTTATGGGCATTTTTATCCCGATGAATATGAACAGGAGAGATTTCCAGTGAACTGTAGCGATCTGTTTTAATGTTCTCGTTGCTGATGCCTTCGTAATACTTCTTAATGTGAATCATCAGCATGTGTAAATGCAGTAACTCTTCTTTTTGCACACTATCACCTTCACCAGATTTTTATTATTTTTTGGACAACAGATATAGCTTTTTGGTCACATTTATATCTGGTAAACTGCGGCACGTTTGATCGTAAATTGAGCTCGCAATTGAGGGTGCAATGGATGCGCCATCAGATCGATCTCTTCAATCTGAAGCATTATTTGTCCAGATGTGTTTGTTTGTGCACAATTTTTTAAAAAAAGTTCATTTATACCCGACACCCGGCAGACCATGGCAGTGGCAGAATCGCTTGCTAATTGCAAAGGATTCAACCAAAAAGACGATAAATTACAATTCGTTTCCGGTTATGAAAAACGCCCGGAATGGTTTGGTTACGCATCATCATTATTCTATGATCCGGTCAAAACCGTAACCCTGCCGCACCATGCGGCATGGCTTGTGCACCAAAGGAGAGACAGATGCCAGTCAAACGATAGTGCGATGCAAAAAAAATCAAAAAAACCAATCATAATCATTAAGACTGCACACCCCATTCATCACATACAGGCATCCTCATTGAAGCAGAACGGGATCTCTTCCCATAAAATCAACGCTGATACGTGATATTTCAGCAAATGTCCCCACCTGTAATAATGAGCGCACAAAAAATGCCGTTATTGTGTGCAAGCCGTTATTGTGTGCAAAAAAATTATTGCACCAGATGTGCGAAGCGGTAAAAACGCCCGTGTAAAATATTCAGATGATGTGAAGTTATGAAAAACCGATTAAAGCGTTCTGCCAGAAAAAATCCTGAACCCTCGAAGTCAGGTCAGGTCAAGTCAGGTCAGGACATTCTCTTTTTGGATAGAAAATATTGTACTGTCCGGTACTTCGGGAGCGATACGCAGCCCCATCCATATCGATAGGTATGGTGCATGATGGCTGCGGGAAAGAAGAAACCGGAAGAGAAGAAGACCGATACCTTGGGCAGCACCCGTTCTTTGAGAGATAATGCGGAAAAGGAACTCGCACACTTTCATAAGCATTCTCCCGAACTGAAAGGGCAGACACCTGAACAACTGATCCACGAACTCCAGGTAAACCAGATCGAACTTGAGACTCAGGCAGAAGAACTCAGGAAATCAAAGAACGCACTCGAAGAGTCGCGGGACAATTACCTTGACCTGTATGATTTTGCACCGTTGGGCTATCTCACACTCAACGATAAGGCACTGATAACAGGAGTGAACCTAACCTGTGCTACGCTACTCGGTGTTGATCGGAGCGATCTGGTCAACCACAGTTTTGGGAGGTTCATCGCTCCTGGAGATCTTGAAAACTGGGACCGGTATTTTGCAAATTTGCGTAGACACGTCAAAAAACAGGTCAGCACACTCATGCTCTTACTGGAGGACGGTTCGAGCTTCCCTGCACGGTTGGAAGGGGTGCGGACTACCGGCAGCGATGGAACGATTGCTGTCCGTATCGCAATCAGTGACATCACCGATATCTGGCAGGTGGAGGTAGCGCTGCGAAAGAGCGAGGAGAAATACCAGAGCCTGTTTGATAATTCAAGTGATGCAATCGTCATTCATGATATCACCGGAAGAATACTGGATGTAAACCCGGTTCTTTGCAACCGATTAGGATACAGCAGGGAAGAAATGTTGCGGATGACTCCTATGGACTTCGACAGTCCCGAGTATGCCGAACTGGTGCCTGACCGTATACACCAAGTGATAACAAAGAAACACCAGATCTTCGAGACCTGTAATGTGCGGAAGGATGGAACCCGCATACCCACAGAGATCAACGTCCGGATTATTGAGTATGAAGGGAAGCAAGTGTGTTTGAGCGTCGGACGCGACATCACAGAACGCAAAGTGGCGGAGGAGGCGTTGAAAAATGAGAAACAGCGTCTGGCAAGCATAATAGAAGGGACAAGAGCAGGCACATGGGAATGGAACGTACAAACGGGAGAGACGATATTCAACAAACAGTGGGCCGAAATAATCGGATATACTCTTGAGGAAATTTCACCCATTTCCATTGAAACCTGGATGAAATACACCTACCCAGACGACTTGCAAAAAAGCGGGGAATTGCTGGAGAGGCACTTTTTAAAGGAATCGGAAAGTTACGAGTTTGAAAGCCGGATGATACATAAAAAAGGCCACTTGGTCTGGGTGCTGGACAAGGGGAAAGTCACTTCGTGGACTGATGATGGGAAACCATTGTGGATGTTTGGTACTCATCAGGACATCACCGAACGCAGGCGTGCTGAAGAAGCAATCCGTCAG
>JAURZP010000055.1 GCA_030653335.1 Methanoregula sp.
ATTTTTTCAATCTTGCGCCTTTGTTGTCTTTCTCGCTGCAAATGTCAACAAATTTTGGATGGACGAGCGCCGTATCCTCGTTGATCACGTAAAATAGAATCTCAAGAGGTTTTTCTCTCGCAGCTTCATATTCAACTTCTATGAATGATTTGTCACTTGAATTATCTATTGAGCCGTATTTCATCCCTAATATGCCGATAAAAATTTTACATAATCTCACTTCATTCAGACACGTTTGAAGGGGACTTTCAGTCCGCGATCCAAAATTTTCCATTCCATGAACCTCGAATCCCATTGAATTGAGTAACATGGATACTTCAACACGGTATGGGATAAGATCGATATAGGTGGAACTTACAAAAACTGGAATTTTTTGATGAGAAGTATTATCGACCATTCAGCAAGACAATCATCTAATCTTCGTTTTATGGAATATCAAATAGCTTAAATTGAATTTATATGCATATTTTTCGCCCGCTCCTTTCCACCCCTATTCGGAGTGCGGCTGCGACTGAGCGTGGTGGCGGCGAGCCTGCGATGTGAGCGGTTGACGCAGGCGAGGGAAAGCGTTCAGAAGGGAAGTTGTGAACGAGAGTTGGAGAGAAAGATAATTTTTTTTCAAACTGAAGACTAAAATGTATTAATTAATCCTCCATCATATAAGATCAATAAAAGGTCACCATCCATGCCACAGGATCTATTAATTAATCTCGATGATCTCCTCCATTGCCGATCTGTAGAACAGTCTCGGTTGGAATTCAAAGAGGGATGGGATGACAATATCAAAGATGCTGTAGTGAGAACTGTCTCCGCCTTTGCAAATGATCTTTACAATTTGAACGGCGGATACTTCGTACTAGGGATAAAAACTGACGATAAAGGAAACCCAATATTACCTCCTGAAGGGTTGGATAATTTTGATCGTGACAAGATTCAACGGGAAATTGTTGGAGAATGCAAAGGTAAAATTTCTCCTGAATATATTCCGCTAGTCTATCCCGAGATCTATCAGGATAAAACCATACTAGTGATATGGGCACCTGGTGGAGATAACCGACCATACGAAGCCCCCAAGAAAGGGGGTCATGGTGGCAAGGGTTATCACGTAAGAAGTGGTTCAG
>JAURZP010000563.1 GCA_030653335.1 Methanoregula sp.
GCAGAGATTTACTGATCCAGAAGTTCCCGGTTTTATGCAATCGTTCCAGTTCAGCTCGCATAGACCTGATCTTTCCTTCTGCCTTTGCCTGCATCAGGATGCCAATAATTCCAATTACGGGTAAACCGTGCTGCTCTGCACAATGTCGAGCTTCTGTTTCATCGAGAATAATAATTCCAGCATTTAACTCAATTGCAAGAGCGATGCTCTCCGCCTCACCTTCATGGAGATCCTGCAAAAGGGCTTTAATGAGTGCAACATTCTTTGGCGATGCTACAGTAATCCATCCCTCATCACGGGCATTTCTGATCTCCATTGCCCCTTTTCGACTTCCGCCCTGCTCCACCACTTCCCGCCAGACTGCTGTCAGTATAATAATGGAATTGTAATAATCCTTAAGAAGGGAAAGGCGCCCGATCGCTGCAAGGTGAATCAACGGTGAAGAATCACTTACAGCGCTTGACATGGGCAATATCCTTTTCAAGGTCACTTGTGGTATAGTGACGGGAAACCTTTCTTTTCCCTAAAACTTCTATCCACTCCCATCTGGAAAGACCGGCAAGAGCACAGGCTTTGCCGGAGGATAAAATCCCGCGTTTATAGAGGGCGAGTGCCAGTTCCTTTAAGCAGCTCGGCATGGATAACCTCTGGTGGAAGGCGGAATAGCATCTACAATATCTGTTGGGACTTTTTAGAATAACCTCCGTCATGGTAATCTCCTATGTTGTGATGAGCGATTGACGCAATAATACTATTGACTGGCAATAATTAAAAGAATCCACTGCCGCACCCATCAGCTTCCCGGATCGCATGATCTCGTGCATCGACATGCGCGACAATCCGTATATGTCCTGTGATCCCTAAAATGGGTGGACCGGAAAAATTATTTCACCTCAACAATCCCCGTATTCCGGCTCACCAGCACATTATACGCATCATGCTTTTTAGTTATGCCGGACAAGCACGCTCTCAATCTCAAGAATTGCCCCGTACTGTGCCGAAACGATCGCCTCATTCTCCGGAGTAATGTGATAGGCCGGTACCACCGCATACACCGGTGTGTCTGGCTGTGCCATCGCAGAGCTTGAACACCATTGTCTTGGCATCGCCCAGGTTCCCTGACATCTTTGCGGCAATAAGATTGATCCGTTTTTCTACGTGACGGCGGATCTGGGACCCCATAAGGACACGGGAACCGGCTGGGCTCAACGGGCCTTCTTTCGATCGAAGGCGTAGTTTGAGAGCGTAATGCAACAGTCATCGCCAAATGAAAAAGGATCTCCTTCCTGTAAAAATAATCCCGTGAAAATTTTTCGGTAGGAAAAATCCGGAAAATATTTTTCCGGGTGTGCAAGAAATTTCCGGAAAATATTTTTGAAAAATATGGGCACAAAATCCCCTTCAAAACAAAATTCTACCCACCCATTCAAAAATCCGGACAAACCCTGCCAAAACCCCAAATTCTCCGACGTGAACGCAATAGAGGGCAACCAAGGGCATTTGCTGGGCGTTTCTCTTAAAAAACCATCTGAAATATGTGTCAAAAAAAGTGACCCTCAGAACGCCGCTA
>JAURZP010000446.1 GCA_030653335.1 Methanoregula sp.
ACATTCCAAAGATGCTGGGTATCGAAGACCCGCGCCCGGTCGTTCTTGAAAACAGCATGGAACCTGTCCAGGTCACGGGAAATCACGCGGTCATGTCGATGGCATTCCTGCTGCCGGATACGAGCACGCCGGTTGTCTGGCGCGGGCCGATGAAGATGTCGGTGATCCAGCAGTTCCTCTCTGAAGTGAACTGGGGTGCGCTGGATTACCTTGTTGTGGATCTCCCCCCGGGTACCGGCGATGAGGCACTCTCAATTGTACAGCTCTCACCGAATGTGCAGGGAGCAGTCATTGTGACCACCCCGCAGGATGTGGCGGTCCTCGATGCGATCAAGGCAATCAAGTTTATCGAGAAACTGGACCTGCCGGTGATTGGCATCATCGAGAACATGAGCGGGATGATCTGCCCTCACTGCGGCGATACCATTGACCTGTTCGGCAGGGGTGGCGGGGAGAAGGCTGCACAGGAACTGGGTGTACCCTACCTTGGCTCTATTCCGCTCGATCCGGCGATGGTAAAAGCCGGCGATGAGGGGCGCCCCTATGTCCTTCGCCATGCAGATACTCCCACATGGAAGGCCGTGGATGCTGTGATGAGAAACCTGGTAAAACTGGTTGAATCCTAAAGGCAATCCATTTTTAACGGGTCATCAGAAAAAATGCGTGAAGTGCCACTATGAGAAAATATCACGGGATTCCTGAAATGCTCGAAGCATATATGGAGGAGAACGCAGCCGATGAGCGGTGGATTACAGCGCATGAACTCCGAAATCGTTTCGGTCTCACACGCTACCAGAGCAATACGGTATCGGCATTCCTGCGGCGGTTGAAGCTTGGGCCGTTTAGTCAGTTTCCTTTCATTGTCGTAAAGATCGCACTGGAAGAAGGTGAAAAACCATCCGATCCCAAAAAATACCGGTATCTTCTCAAACTGCGAAAATGTCCCCCTGATCGACAAAGACGCACCATGCTTCCGGAAAAAACAAGCGTGAGCGCATAACGATCTTATTGGTCAGAAACCGGCATGTTCCTGCAGGAATTCCGGGATCATTTTAACCTTAACGGTTAGAACGGTCACATCATTGCTGCGTTTTTTTCGCGGGCTGATGCATAAACCGATTTCTGGATTTCCCTTCTTTGTTCACCGTGTCGAACGGATCAAGGCTCAAAACCGCTACCAGATCACCCCCAAACGGTAACTGGTGATACGGAGATGAAAAAGTACCTGTCTGCAAAAAAAAGTTACCAATACAAAACGGCACATGCACCTCATGTCATCAGGAGAATAATCATGGCACGCAACAAGAAAATTCCTGAGCTTCTTGAACAGTACTTGGCGCAATTCGGTGAAACGGAACAATGGATCACCGTGCAGGAGTTCCGCACCTATTTTCAGCTGGATGAATTTTTTTGCACCGGCAATTTCCGGATTCCTGCAAAGGATCTATCATGGCCCGTTCTGTTCCTGCAATTACCGGGTGGAACGGATGGAGAAAATTGTCGTAAAAATACCGCAACGCAGGTTCATCATACGATACCTGGTAAAAAAGAGACCGGACAATCGCAAAAAATCCATCCGGGGGAAAGATAAACAGCAAGATTAACAGCAAGAATAACTTCTGCACGGGAAAACCGATCCGTGGAAAGGTTCTCAATCACGCACAAAAAGATCACTTAAAAAAAACACTTGAAAAAAAATTAGATGTAGGGGTTGCGCAGTGCCTTGCCGACACCGAACGTTGCCCGCTCTTCGAGATTCTTTTTGTTCTTTGAGATCTTCTCGTTTGCGAGCTTGGTTACGAGTTCGAGGCCTGGCTTGACCTTCTCGATCGGCTGGGTCTCGAAGCAACCTGCTGCCATTGCCTTTGCCCAGACCGAGTCCCCGATCTTGGACCTGACCATGACGGTGCTCCATCCATCGGGGCTGCCGACTGAACCGGTTGAGATGTCAGCGAGGTTTGCAACATAGTCAAGACATACTTTGCATCCGGGCTGCTCGTACTTGTGGGTCACTTTGAGTGGCAGCTGGACTACCTGTCCGCGCTTGCCGTATACCCAGAACTTGCCCTTTCCAATCTCCATCTTCTTGACGGATTCCATCTTCATGGCTGCGTGGTCTTCGACGAGCTGAAGGATGCTCTGGTATGGGAAGTTCTCCATGCAGAAGATACCAACTGCAAGTGCAATGCTGGCGCCGACATCACGGGCACCAACGGGGTACAACTGGATTTTCCTGATTGCCTGCATCTGGCAGGGGGTTCCAACGATACCGACTTTGTCGAGACCGAAGCTTCGGGTTGCTTCCTTGATCATCGAAACGTTCGGGCTTACGTTGTACTTGGTACCCGCTGCGGCGATCAATTCTGCCCTTGTGTTGACAATAGCCGGAATTGGTCTCCATGGCTCGATCATGTCGAAGTTCGAGTTGTCTGCCATGACTTTTGATGGGTACTTTGCTGCGAATTCTTTGTTCGCTGCAACGATTGCGCCGTCAATGATGCCCTCGTCAAGTGCAAATCCAAACAGCTGGCTGACGATACCGCCATCCTGTGCGTGCTTGAGAATCTCCTTGTCGGTGCTTCGTGCTGAGACGCATGATTTGTAATTACCGAGTTCTGCTCCCATTTCAATCACCTACTGGAGTGCCGCCATGATAGTCTCGTTGATCGCTTCGTAATTCTCGACCACATCGAAGCTGAACCAGCTTCGTGGGCACTGGTTGTAACACGCACCGCACTTGATGCACAGGTCGCGCTCACCCTGGGGCTTGCCGTACTCGTGAGTAATTGCACGAACCGGGCAGGCTGATGCACAGCTGCCGCATCCCATGCACAGGCCCTGGTTGATGACGTTGGTCATCAGGTCGCAGAAGCATGCGCTGGTTCCCTTGTCTGCTGCCATCATGAGGGGCTTGAGATACGCAGTTGCAAGAGCCTTCTGCTCGGGGGATCCCTTTAAGAGCAGGTATGCTGCAACGGCTACGTTCCTGATCAGCTGGGGTGACGGTGCGCATCCGGGGATGTACACATCGACCTTGATCAGGTCACCGATTGGCAGGTATGCCTCTTGTGCAGGCTGGTTCTGCTGGCCACCACGGGAAAACCGGGTGATGTTGCCGTAACAGGCGCAGCCACCGAGTGCCACTACCACTGCTGACTTTTCACGGGTTTCCTTGATCTCTTCTACTGCGAGTTTGTCGTTAATACAGACTGAACCCTCAACGAATGATACATCAACCTTCTGAATGTGCCTTGCATCTGCAAGTGTTGGCATGTACTTAAGGTCGACATATCTGTCGAGGAGCGTTAACAATCCGGCGTAGTTGTCTGCTAATGCAACAGTACAACCGGTACACCCACTCAGGTGTGTATAGCCCACTGTAATTTTGTCTGCCACAGGCTTAACCTCCTTTTTTGTTTCTACTGGTTTTGCTACATCAGCGGCTTTCTGTGGAGCCACAGGTTTCTGGGGTTCCGCGCTGACGTTCTTCTTGAACACACTGTCTAGTAGTCCCATAATCAACACCAATCATATCCAGTACGATTCGTACTGTCTTGGGAATAGCTTTTGAAACTTCATCAGAAATCCCGATTACCATGTCGGGATCGGAGACGTATTTTGGCTGGCATCCGATAACCGTGATATCAATCTGGTCTTTGATCCGCTCCAGCGGTTCAGTGAGATCCCAGGAATGTGCATCGCGGTAACTGCCCGGGGGCAGATCTTCGACACGGAACTTTGCAATTGAGCCGGGCTCCGCACCAAAATCCGCGATATCTATAACGATGAGTCGTTTCGTCACTTCAGGGTCAAGCAGGGTAAAAATAAAATGTGGGGCACCAAGGCCCCCGTCTTCTACTTTCACATTGTCGGGAAGTGAGAGCTTCTGCATTTCTTCTGCAACAGCGGGTCCGAACCCGTCATCGGCAAACAGGGGGTTTCCACACCCTACAATCACGATCTCTGGATACAGCATTTATATACGCTCACTCGATGAGTTTCTGGGCCACTAACCGGTTGTCCTCATCGATTACGATCATATGGGTTGCGCATGACACACATGGGTCATACCCACGCATGATGACTTCAGCAAGCTGCCATGGTGCACCCTTGAGTGCAGCGCTGCAGGTTGCAAAGTTCCAGGTGGTCGGAACCAGCATCGAGAAATACTGAACCTTCCAGTCCTTGACACGTGCAATGTGGACATCCGTACCGCGGGGGGCTTCATTGGATGCCCAGCCGAGTGAACCGTCGCCGTCGGGGATGAAGTCTGCAACGACCTTTCCGTTCGGGTTGAGTGCGTCAATGCAGTCCAGCATCTCGTAGAAGCAGTCCTGGTATTCCATCTGGCGGGCAACGTTCTGGCCGCAGGTGCCTTTCTCGTCAAAGTTCTTGTAGGTGACGAGACGTGCACGGGGTCCGACTTCAACGGGCTGGCCGTCGTACATCGGGATACCGGTGCAGGCTTCCATCTGGGGGTTGACCTTGGTGCCGAGCTTGGTGGTTCCGCCGATTGGGTACTTTGGCTCTTCGAGCGAGATTTCCATCTCACCCATATACCAGTCCCATGGACGGACTTCCTTGAACCGGTTGATGTCCCAGCTGGGGCATTCATCCATGCTTGAGCTGCCGTAGAACGCGTGGGTTGCCAGGTAACCCTGGCTGTGGTAACCAAGTTCCTTGATCATCGGGACTTTCATGCCGCCAACATCCACAAAGTCTCTCTTGTGGTAGCTGCGGATGACTGCGATCATGAACTCGGACTGGGCGTGGGCAAGGACAAGTCCTTCCTTTGCAAGGTCGTACATCTTGGTCTTTGCCTGTTCGGAGCAGTTGCGGTACATACCACCAATACGGGTGTTGCTCGGGTGGATTGCTTCGCCACCGGCGATCTGACAGATGGTCTGGCTGATCTCACGGATTCTCTGGATCCGCTTTGCAACAGTGCGTACCGGCTCTTCTGCCGTGAACGGGTTGATCTTCGTCTCGGTGCCCGGAATATAATAATCGGGCAGGAGCAGAATATTGTGCAATGCAATGCTGTGGGCACGGTTGCCCAGCTGCACGATGTGACGGAGCATCTTTGCGTCTTTTGGGATCTCGCACTTGATGGATGCTTCCATCGCTTCAGTACCTGCAAGGTTGTGTGCAACCGGACAGATACCGCAGACACGGGATGCGATCTTGGGTACTTGCTCGGGGGTCTTTCCGACAGCAAGCTTTTCAACGCCTCTCACCGGGGTAATGGAGCACCAGTTACCCGTCTCGATGATGCCGGCGTCGTTAACCTTCAAGACCAGCTTTGAGTGTCCCTCATGTCTTGTGGTTGGGGAAATCTCTACAACTTTCGACAATATTATCGCCTCATTTTATGTTGAGTTGTTCGTATAGCAGTACAAAATTGCTGTATACATCTCTCATCTCGAGATAAGTGACCGTACAAAGTACGTTCATCTCTATTTTACACGAGCGCTCTAATAACCTTAATTATACGTTTGAGCGCTGATAAAAAAACTAAAATAAAATCAAAATCTGTTTTGTTTTGAAAAAAACCTATATTTATTAGATTTTTCTGGAATACTGTTTAACAAATCATACAAATAATTATTTTTTTTATTACTCTGGTTTATTCTTCAGCATTTCTGTTCTCGCCGTTCATTTCATCGACCAGTCCGGCAATGGTGGCACTTCGTTCTGCATTGGCGTCATACCGGGAGATGCTCTTCATTGGTCTGCCTGGTAATGACAACCGAATCCCCGGATAGATACACAAACTCTGCAAGGATTTTCTTTGCCATATGCCGGACGCAGTTCAACAAACCGGGGATTTTTCATGCGCGGCAAAGAACCACCCTTAAACGGTCTTTTCCGGAAACATTTTAGGTATTCCGAGAGCACAGTCTGGCAAGTGAGCACTCACAGATCAACTGGCAAGATAGATCAGTCAGTCAATCACTTTTTTTTAAGGATTTTTGTTAAGCCATTGGATTTTTTCTGCTGCGTTTTGAGGATTTTTTTCATTGGGTTGCTGTATGCCGCTATGATGAGAATATTTTCATTGGCAGATCTTTTGCTGCACGGATTATTGCAGCAGGTAAAAAGCGAGATACCACACTCAGTGACATGCCCGACGCCCGGCAGAGAAACATTTCTCTGGTCAAGGATCAGTTCTTACAGCCTCTTGTCAGGTATGATAGATATTACCAATATACAATTTTGTGATAAATTGGATACTACTAATATACAATTATCCATCATACGTCAGCATACTGATGCAGATGATGATGCCGGCACCAATGTCCGGCACTTTTTTTTAGGAGGGGGACAAAAATTCCCATTTTGCATTACACACTTTGGCAGATTTTTTGTAAATATTTTCATCTCACATCCAGCCACAATTGATCTCGCTATTCAGTGGAACTTTTCTACTGGGGATCAATCCTTTTTCATAACCTCAACCGGATCAATGTTCGCATTGATCAGGCAATCAAAAGATACAGTTGAAAGCCACCCGGCTTACTCATCAAAAAGAAACGGTCTACGATGTGTTGAGCCTTTCCAGTTAACATCTATTGTTTAGCGAAATATTCAGATAAGATAAAAAGTCGTCTTGAACCAATTACGAATTGTATTGTTAACATCTATTGTTTAGAGAGCAAATACCCGGCTCCTGCACTTATTAATGCAACAACAAGCAGGATTACAATTTCAATGATCCAATCTTTTGTTTTTTCGGATTTTTTCTTTTCATCGTATTCGATCAGGATGGGTAACATTTTATCAATTATTCTGATATTCTCCCGCATTTCCTGTATTGACTGGTAATATAACTGGACGATTTGGATATCCGGATCCCCAATGTCTTTGTCCTTTTTGTAGGTGGGGATTTTACTGATGAGTTCTTCCATTGCGGGCTTTATTTTCTGGTAATAATCAGGAAATACGTGAATAAGAGATTCGTTGGAGATCCCTGTGAGCTTTTTATCAACGGAATCTTTCTGGTAAATCCGGATATAATCGAAGAGTTCGAATGTTGCCCGGTAAATGTGGGAGAATACTTTGTCCAGATTCGTGTGAACGTACTCATCATCCCCTTGGTTCATACCGAATTTTACGGATGTGATACGCATGAAATGATCAAATGCATCCTTGATCTCATTGATCGGAGGCATGAAGGTAGACTGGTTATTGAGTTCTTCCGAATAGAGAATCAAATCTTTTGTATAAGAATATAATTCCGTGATCTCTTTGATTCGCTGGAGTTCTTTTTCAGAAAAAGAGTTTATTGTATCAAAATAAGATTATGGGAGAGGTTTGCTGATAATTTTCTGTTTTTCTTCATCGAATTCTTCCTGAGTGCAGACTCTACCCATTGCAAGCCGGACACTTCCAATGCGATAACGGTTGGAATTTTTTATTATCTCATCCCGGTCAATCCTGATTTCCCGTAATTCCCGGTCCCACACATCCGGTTTTTTAAACATAACGATATCATCCCTGGTAATGCGAATTCTGGATAACTTCCTTACCTCATGCGATTTGGAATTTTATATTTTCTTTGTATAATCGTTTATTCTCGTCTGTGAACTATTTAACAATGTTGGTACACTTTTTTTTATGAGAGATTCTGGATTTTTTCGTACCCTCAACCGGATCAATGTTCGCATCGATCAGGCAGTTAAAAGGATACCGTACCCAGCCACCCGGCTTTCTCAAACATATACATGAGGCAGACCCCGAACACCGCAAAAGCCATTGGATTTTTTCTGCTGCGTTTTGAGGATTTTTTTCATTGGGTTGCTGTATGCAGCGATGATGAGAATATTTTCATTGGCAGAT
>JAURZP010000453.1 GCA_030653335.1 Methanoregula sp.
CGCCCGCGAGATCGCCCGGTCGGTCAATATCTGGAAGGATGGGGACCGTGTACTCACCGGCCCCGATCTGGAGCAGCTTGATGATGATGCGCTCTATGCAGCGCTGAGAAACACCACGGTATGCGCCCGGATCCTGCCCGAGCAGAAGTACCGCATCGTCCATGTCCTGCAGCAGCACGGGGAGATCGTTGCCGTCACCGGTGATGGTGTCAATGATGTACCGGCCCTTAAAGCCGCGGATCTTGGGATCGCCATGGGCTCCGGTACGGAGTCGGCCAAGAGCGTGGCAAAGATGGTCATCCTCGACAACAACCTCAATGTCATCGTCAATGCAATCCGCAACGGGAGGGTTATTGCAGACAATGTAAGGAAAGTCATCTACTATCTCGGTTCAACATCCATCAGCGAGATTGTCCTCATAAGTGCAGCGATCATTGCCGGCCTCCCGCTCCCGCTGCTGCCGATCCAGATTCTCTGGGTCAACCTGGTGACGGACGGAGTTCAGGACAAGACATTCCCGTTCATCAAAGAGGAGGGGGACGTAATGAGCCGCCGCCCGAAGAGACCCGAATCGCAGTTCTTCGACCGCCCGCAGGTTTTACGGATTCTGGTGTTCGGCATTGTCATGGGGGCGCTGGGATTTTTCCTGTTCAAACACCTGCTCGGGCTCTACCCGTACGAGGTTGCGGTCTCGGTCATGTTCACGTCGTTTGTCTGTTTCCAGTGGTTCAATGGCATACAGGCACTGAAGGAACACGAGCCGTTCTTTGTAAATCTCCGTCGAAGTCTTACCGTCAATCCCCTGATTTTCCTGGGCGTTGGTGCCGGTCTTCTCCTCCAGCTCACCGCCATTTACCTTATCCCGGACTGGTTAGGAGCTGTGCCGTTATCACTGGATCAATGGGTATATCCGGTCGGGCTGTCGCTCCTGGCGTTCTTGCTTGTGGAAGTGATCAAGTGGTATGAGTGGGGGAGATTTCGTTCCACGTCGTTATCGTGAACGTTTATGAGGGCGGGGGAATCGCATCAACGATAGACACGCCGGGAAAATACCGGCGATTCTTTCCTTCTGGTGCCATAATTTTATTAAACAACCAGACAACAACGGTATAAAATGACCATTGAGCGGAAGATAGCCCGGGCCTTTGCACTGGATGACGCCACATGGCTGCGACACGCGAACCCGTGGAGCGTGATCCTGCGCAACACAGTCCTGCCGATTTTAATTCTCGCGTTCTGGAGCCGGCTCTGGTTAGGTTGGGGGTCGCTGATTCCAGTTGCTCTTGCCCTCTTCTGGATGTGGTTCAACCCCCGCATCTTCCCGCCACCAGCATCGCTTGACCATTGGGCATCGAAGTGTGTGCTGGGCGAACGCGTCTGGCTGAACCGGGATATTGTTCCTGTACCGGTGCATCACCGCACCGCCCCGTACATCTTGTCAGCGGTCTCCGGTATCGGGATGCTCTTTGTCTTTTGGGGAGTGCTCGTTTTTGATCTCTGGCCAACCATCTTTGGCATGGCACTTGTCTATTCCGGGAAGCTCTGGTTCCTGGACCGGATGGTCTGGCTCTGGGAGGACATGAAGGATGCGACTCCGGAGTACCGGAGCTGGCAGGTCCATACGGATGGCTGATATTTTTTATATTGAGAATCTGGTCAAGAAAGGCCAATCACTTTTTTTCCGTGCGAATCAGTGCGAGTAAACGCTGTTCTGACGATCAACTCCGTGACATGACCAAATGCCTTTTCAAGACAGTCACAATACTTTTTCAGAGGAGTTGCCGCCGGCGTATCGCCCAAAGAATAATCGCTGCGCAGATGAAGAAAAGGAAGAACGTAAACCGCAAAAGAATTGCCTGGGATACCGGAATCCCCTGCGGGGAAACGAGAAAACCGCCAATCAGAAAGAGCAGGGTAACGATGCAGACCGTGGGAATTGCATACATCCTCTCCGACCAGTACGACAGGACAAGGGGAATAAAATAGAGGAGCCAGACCGGCTCACCCAGGGGAGTTATGGTATCAAGCAGATAGACTGCAAGAAGAACCACGGCAGCAATTATCACGATACCGAGATCCGATGAAAGAGAGCTGAGTATCTTTGTCATCGGGGTTTGATTATGGTGTCTTGCGGGTGACATGCACTACTCCGCTCTGATCGGGAACTGACTATTTTCCGGGATATAATATAGTATTCCGGAGTATGTTGAAATTCCTTGCGATCTTCCTTTTATTACATCCCGCCGGGTTGTGAAGAAGGAAACCCGGTATACCGGGATTGGCAAATTCACCCGGGGAGATGAAACCGCTGTGACCAAGTACTGGTCACGCCATAATAACCCGGTCTCATTTGATCCTGAGCCGCTGCCCGTTCCTCATCAGGTGGACATCGTTATCCAGCGTATACCCGAGATCAACGGCAAACTCGGCGTAACCTGCGGTCATCTTCATGTCGGCATGCGCCGGGATGATGTGCTGGGGCTTGAGCATATCGAGAAACTCGTAGTGGTCTTCCCGGTACGCATGACCGCTCACATGCAGGTCATCAAAAATCCGGGCCCCGGCCATCTTGAGCTGCTGCTCGATCCGGTACCGGTTCCCGATGTTCATCGGGTTTGGGATGATATTTGCCGAGAAGAGCACTTTGTCCCCCTTGGCCAGTTGATACGGGGTATCGCCGGCCGCAAGCCGGGTCAGGATCGATCCGGGCTCGCCCTGGTGGCCGGTAACTATCGGCAGGAACTGCTCCTTTCCCTCCTTCATCATTCGCCGCATCATCCGATCGACGGTCCTCCGGTTCCCATAGACGCTTGAGGTCTGAGGGAACGAGACGAGTTTCATCTGTTCTGCGGTAACGGAGTATTTCTCCATAGATCGCCCGAGAAAGATCGGCTTCCTGCCGATCTCATGGGCACATTCCGCAATGGTCTTTACCCGGGCGATGTGGGATGAGAACGTTGATACAACGATCGCATTCTTGTCGTCTTCGAAACTCGTGATAACGTCCCGTACGAGATCGCGTGCGATCCGCTCGCTGGGGCACCGGCCCGGGCGGTGGATATACGTGCTCTCCACGATGAGAGCCAGCACCCCTTCCTTGCCGAGCTTCCGGAAGCGGGCAAAGTCCGGAGGCTGGCCGATGACCGGTGACCGGTCGAACTTGAAGTCACATGCATAGACGATCGCACCGTGAGGGGTGTGAAGCACGGGTGTCACGGTATCGATGATCGAATGCTGTGTGCGGACAAACTCCAGAATAAGGTTCGGAGAAAGCGTGTACCTCTGCCCGGCAGGGAGTGCGAAGAGCTTGTTTTTTGCATCAAATTTCTTTTCACCTGCGATCTGCTGGCGGATCAGTTCGGTTGCATACGGGGTTGCGATAATCGGTGCATTGTACCGGTGTGCAAGTTTGGGAATCGCCCCGATATGGTCCAGGTGCCCGTGCGAGCAGACGATCGCTTTTACGGTGCCTTCGACTTTTTGCAGCACGGTGTCGTCCGGGATTGCCTTGATACTGATCAGATCAAGGGAATGCATCTCGTCAACTTCCACGTCCTCGTGGATCATCAGCTGGTCGAGGCGGAGCCCCATGTCAAAAATGACAATTTCCTTTCCGCAGCGGACAGCGGTCATGTTCCGCCCGACTTCGTCGTATCCGCCCACGGCTATAATCTCTATTTCCATTGTGTTGTATCTCCTGATTTTTTGTCTGGTTGTATACTTTTTTTCGGGAATTATTTCCCGGTTTTTTTATGACATCGCGTTATCGTGCGATTCCGTGCGAATCAGCCGGATCAACTATCGGCTACATCCCTGGAGCAAACCGGGATAACTATCCGTTCTTGAGCCCGCTTCGACATATCGGCGAAATTCCCTTAACGAACCGTTCGGATATTTGACCGCTACGGTAAAGGGCCTCAGGGGCCGTCACCACGAAACCGTGGATCATCGGGATCCTGAACTGGCATCGATGTCTTCTCCCGATGCTGTTTTTTCGATGGCATTTTACCATCGTCCGCATGATTCCTGCACTTCATTCCCGTGCAGGCCATTCCGGGTTATGAGGAAGATCCCCGGAATTGTGTCTAAACTACATTGCGGGGCAAGCTCATCAACCTTTGTTTTCCGGCAGTTATTGAAAAGGCGTATATTTTTTCCTTTTTAAACGCCGTGTAAGCATCGATTTCCTTTCTCAAAATTACCCCACAGGTTCCATTGAAAATTCCTTTACCTGAACCCGGAACGGTCCCCCAGCAACCCGCTTTTAAGAAAATCCTTTATCAAGGGTTTCCTGGCTCTCGGGATTCAGCCCGGTCACGTACACGGATTTACCCCGCTGCTGGTACTTGTCCACCACTTTTGCAATCGCCGCAACTGCGGACTGGTCCCAGATGTGCGAGTGTGTCAGGTCGATCTCCACCCGTTCCGGATCGTTGGCATAATCGAAAAGATCGATGAATGCCTCCATGGTCCCAAAGAAGACCTGCCCCTTTACCGTATAGATCTTCACGCCATTGCTCCGGATCGTTGCCGTTGCATTGATAGCCGAGATCCGCCACCCGAACACCAGTGCACTGAGGACAACACCCGCGATCACGCCTTTTGCCAGATCATGGGTGAATACAACGATAGCGATCGTTATCACCATGATTACAGCGTCGCTGACCGGGACTTTGGGCAGGTCCCGGACCGATCTCCAGTCAAAGGTGCTGAGCGCGACCATGATCATGACGCCTACGAGCGCTGCCATCGGAATCCGGGCCAGAACGTCGCCGAGCGCAATGATGAGGAAGAGGAGAAACAGGCCGGCAACCAGCGATGAGAGCCGCCCGGTTGCCCCGGACTTGATGTTGATGACCGACTGGCCGATCATCGCACACCCGGCCATGCCGCCGAAGAACCCGGTGATGGTGTTGGCATACCCCTGTCCACGGACCTCGCGGTCCCGGTCGCTCTTCGTATCGGTCATCTCATCGACAATCGACGCGGTGAGCAGGGATTCGAGCAGCCCGACAATAACGAGCGTCACCGAATAGGGCAGAATGATTAACAGGGTCTCTAACGAGATTGGCACAACAGGCAGGTGGAATATTGGCAGGGCCCGGGTGATGGTGCCGATATCCCCGACCGTCAGGACCGAAATGCCGGTACCGATGGCAATCGCCGTCATCACCACAATCGCCGCAAGGGACGACGGGATGGCTTTGGTGAACCGGGGAAGAATGTACACGATGGCCAGCGTGCCGGCAACCATCGCGTACATCATCCACGAGGCCCCGATAAAAAACGGCAGCTGGGCCAGGAAGATCAGGATGGCAAGGGCGTTCACAAACCCGAGCACAACCGGATAGGGAACGAATGTGATGAACCGCCCAACCTTCAGCCACCCGAGAACCAGCTGGAGAATCCCGGTAAGAATGGTTGCGGCGAGCAGGTACTCAAGCCCGTAATCCCGCACGAGCACGATCATGATGAGCGCCATCGAACCGGTGGCCGCCGATATCATGCCCGGCCTGCCACCGGCAAACGCGATCACGACCGCGATGCAGATGGATGCATACAGGCCGACCATGGGGTTGACGCCGGCAATGATCGAGAATGCGATCGCTTCGGGGATCAGGGCCAGTGCTACGGTTATGCCCGCAAGGGAGTCTCCCCGGATATTGGATAGCCATTCTCGTTTCAGTGCAGGTAGATTCAAAAAAACCCTCAGGGGTTTGTGCGTGATAGTATTTTTTATTGATAAAAAAATCTATTGCAGGGATTGGATTGTCTGCTATAGTACCACCATAACATCAGATTAATCTTTGGCTGTTTTGGAGCGACATCCGCAAACTGAAAGGGGGAAAGTAGTGATTCAAGTTACTCGATAGCATTCCTTATCGTGCAATGAAAAACGGGGACAGGTTTTTTAATGTTGTGTCCAAACATGGAGCAGATAATAAATTACGGCATTGGATAAGGGAGTACTGAGGGATTATGATGTTTACGAAAATTTTACTTGCATCGGACGGATCAGAGAATGCCTCTCGTGCAGCCGATGCGGCAATCAGCCTCGCACAGGGACTCGGCCTCCCGTCCATCACCATCGCCCATATTGTCACCTCACCTCCCTCAGAGTCGCGCATGGTTCAAGCGAAATTCGATGTTCACTCATTGCTTGTCGAGGAATCGCGCAAAATCCTTGGCGGGACACTTGCCCGGTGCGACGCAGCAGGCATTACCTGTACGCTGAAAGTGGCTATCGGCGATCCTGCGCAGGAGATCCTCGCCCATATCACAAAA
>JAURZP010000057.1 GCA_030653335.1 Methanoregula sp.
ACACTTTCTCATCCAGAGGTACAGTTACATCCCCACTTTTGATCCTCATGATCCGATCCATTATTGAGGAATAACTCGTCTGCAATACGAGTTCTGCGAGTAAGACATTTTTAGTGAACGAATAACGGTATGTTCTGCTCGCCACACCATACGCTGCAGAGAAATAATAGAGTTTTTTCTCTACGTTTGTCTCATCTTTCATCAAGCGGGAAACATTCCTAATCTCTTTCGCCAGTTCTTTCCTGAAAAATAATTCTGTTGATGTCATTCTTAAACCACACTCGGTAATCTTTGAGGCATAATCTGTGCACCTGGTTTTTCATTCGTCGGGGATCCTGATTGCATACAGGTCTCATCATTCCAGTGGGATGGGTGGGGTCCTCCACTTGCAGTCCCCTCAAAGGCAGCACGAAGACCCAGACTTCCATCGGTAATCTGCATTGGTCCTTTGATCGGCCATGGGGTCCCACTCACTGATTCCGGAAGATTTTTTGCCTTCATTGATTGTCTTTGCTTTATTGCATCATGGATGTCGTAGAGAATTTCATCTCCCAGCATCATTTCAATGAACACATTGTTCCCATCCTGGAACCATTGCACAATCGGGGATGCGTAGTTCAATGAATAATACGTCACTGGAGCGACACGCCGGGTTTTCAGGATATCTTTTTCAACAAATTTTTTGACCACTCTGGTTATGGTTACTCTCGATACAGTTACTTCATCTGCCAATTCGCTGATGTTAAATTCAACATCATGCAATGGCAACAAGAACTCCAAAAGCCGGAGTTCGCTGCTGTTGCCTAACACACCATCAAATGGCTGCCCCATATTATCACGCACATCATAGAATCGGTATACAGGGAGGGACTAACTAGTCACCTCATGTCCGCAACAATGTTTATCATAATAATATTAAACCGTTTGTAAAGATTCCTTTACACTGATGTAAAGTTATTTTATTGGCCGGACCCTTCCCTTTGTTACATCAAAACCATGCTCAAAAAGAACCGGTACTGCTTTTTTGATATCAGAAATGTAAAATTTATCGTCAGATTTTTTTATTTTTGTGATATATCCGTCATTAAGGAGAGTATGAATTGCATCATCATAATCTTTGGAAAAACCCCGTTTTATGTAATATTTCTCTATTTGCTTGGAATTCTTTCCAGCCGCCATGTTAAGGCACCCTCTCTGATAGAGTATATTTAATATGTATAATTCTCCATCAGAAAGATTGCAACTCACGATAATATATATTGGTTATTCAATGACATAAAGGATAAGCGTAAAAAACGGCTTTGGGTATAAAAAGGATGTCCTCCATTACCGGAACCCCCCGATCTTGGCGTCTGAATATATTCACACCGCACCAGCCCCCGGGCATTCTCCC
>JAURZP010000465.1 GCA_030653335.1 Methanoregula sp.
GAATTTCCGGTCATCACCCGCACATACTTCGAGCAGCAGAAAGTCAAGGTCAATGTGGTGCTGGTCGGGGGAGCCTGCGAAGCAACCCCACATCTCGGGATAGCGGATGCAATCATCGATCTGACGAGCTCTGGCACCACCCTCAGGACCAACCGGCTCCGGGTGATTGATGACGTGCTCCAGACATCAACGTTCCTGATCGCAAACAAAGAATCGCTCCGGACAAAGAAAGAGAAGATCGATGAGATCCATCTCGCGCTGGAGAGCGTGATCCGGGCACGTGGCCAATGCTACCTGATGATGAATGTGAAACGGACATCTTTAGATGCTGTAAAACGCGTGCTGCCCGGCCTATCAGGGCCGACGGTCATGGATGTCGCATCTACTGAAGATCTGGTGGCTGTGCATGCAGTGGTGAACGAGGAGCGTGTCTATTCTCTCATCAATGCCTTGCGACGGGCCGGTGCAAAAGACATCCTTGTGATGGCCATCCAACGAATGATCCGCTGATCTTTTATGAAGATTTTTCCCGCTGTTGATATTCTCGGGGGCAAGTGTGTTCAGCTGGTGCAGGGCAAAAGGGAGAGCGCGACTGCGTATGGGGACCCGCTTTCCTGTGCAACCCGCTGGCTCGATGAGGGTGCAGAAGCCCTCCATGTAGTGAATCTTGACGGGGCATTTGGGAGCTCGGCGAAAAATGCCGACCTTATTGTGGATCTTATTAAAAAAACCGGTGTCGAGATCGAGCTGGGAGGTGGGATCCGTTCGATTGAGGATGCAGTTCATTGGCTGGATACCGGTGTGTCGCGGGTTATCATCTCAACGCTTGCCACCCGGAACCCGGAATGTATACGGGTACTTGCTGACGAGTACGGCAGCGAGCGTGTGATGGCGGGTGTGGATGCAAAAGGCAACCAGATCGCCGTGCATGGCTGGCAGGAGACTGCCGGTGACTACCTCGACTGGACCACCCGGTTCGAGGAACTGGGGGCAGGTTTTTTACTCTACACAAACGTGGATGTGGAAGGATTGCAGCAGGGAGTCCGGTTCGAGCCGGTGAAGCGGCTGATCGATCATACCCGCCTGCCTGTAGTGGTTGCCGGTGGCGTATCTGCACGTGCAGATGTTGCAGGACTAAAAGAGATCGGGGCGTTTGGGGCGGTGCTCGGTTCTGCCCTGTACAGCGGGAAAATTGGACTTAAAGAGGCACTGGAGGAGAGTTAATGAGAGTTGTAGAAGTGAAGCGGGAAACAAAAGAGACAAAGATTGCCATCAGGTTAAACCCCGATGGCACCGGTAAAATCACTGTCGACAGTGGTGTGCCGTTCTTTGATCATATGCTCAACGCGATGGCGAGGCACGGCGGATTCGATCTCACCTGCACTGCCAAAGGGGATCTTGGCGTGGATTGTCATCACACGATCGAGGATATCGGTATCGTGCTTGGCGATGCGGTAAAGAAAGTGATGGGTGACGGGAGTGGGATAAAACGGTTCTCTCACGCGATCATCCCGATGGACGAATCAATATCTACTGTTGTACTCGACTGCGGGGGCAGGGGATATCTTGTCTTTACCGGCACTTTTGGCAGCCGGACTATTGGTAATATCCCGGCAGATATCTTCGAGCATTTCTTCTATAGTGTGTGTAACCGGGCCGGTATCACTGCGCATATCGCATTTACCGGTAAGAACGATCATCACCAGTGCGAAGCGATGTTCAAGGCGTTTGGGATTGCACTCGGTGAGGCGCTGTCCATGAGCGGGGATAAGAAGGTGGTGCGGAGCACGAAGGGGAAGTTCTGAACTATTTTTTTAAGATCTATCTCGATGACGAATGGACACGCGAACTAATGAATCTTGCACAGAAGAAAATAATGGAGTCCGGTAGTTACTCCCGGTCGTCTCCTGAAAAACAGACGAAATTATTCAAGTATGTGAAAAGGTCTTTTTTTATTTTGAATTGTTCCTCATCACAGGTTTGATAATTTTGTGTTTTTGCTACTTATTTTACCCCATCCGGACCCCGGAAAGGCCGCCGGAATGCGAATATGAGGGTCGTTTTTTCCGGGGAGGAATTATAAAAATAATGAGATGGAGACTACCCGGGAAAATATGGAAATTATGCAGGGTTTATGAAGGGTTTGAAGGGTTTAAGACGGGTTTATGAAGGGTTTGAAGGGTTTAAGATGGGTTTGTGGAGGGTTCATCAGATCTCGCTTTATTGAGAATGTACTCAGTGTTACGTCCTGTTTTTCCTCTCTTCATAAAAATCCCCCGGGTACAGAGATCATTTAATTCACGCAATGCAAGACTCGTACTTACCTTCGAATTTTCACGATACCCTTTATTGGTAATCGACCCCTGCTCCCTTGCGTAGTGCACTGCCTGAACCTGCCGGTCAGAAAGTCCCATTGCGAGAAGTCGCTCATCCGTGTAGAAATCTTTCTCGAATGTTACACTGAACCAATCCGGATGTGCAGAAAACTCTGGTTCAGGTATCCCATGATTCTGGCATAGGCTAATCATGCGGCTCGTGCCAGTGCCCCACTTCTCCAGCAATTCCCCGTAATAAAAGACCTGGGCAAGCAGTGTATTTCGCGGCAATGAACGATGTCCCTCCTGCCGGAGTTCATCGACCGTCATCCCTCCCGTAAGCCCACCGGGGTTCGTGATCACCACATGGTCATCGTAAACGCGGATCTGGATCTCGGCGCCGGTCTGGAAATAATCGCGGTGGATAAGCGCATTGATCACCGCTTCACGCAAGGCTTTGATCGGGTAATCCCAAATCTCGGTTCGTTGCATTGCAGAAAGCGGCTCTGTCTTTTTCGGCTTATCCCCGAATTCATACCGGACCTGCATGTATTGCTGGAACAGTTGCACTGCGGCATCCACCTGCGAGAAGAGATTGCCTTTCAGGATTTTGTCATCAATGATGGTAATGGCGTCCTTGAACCGGCCCATGTGTATCTGGGCAGAAGTGAATGATGTCTGGGGATTTTTCCCGAACAGCAGTATCGCGCCACGGGTGATTTTCCCGTCCCGGATCAATTCCAGTTTTTGCAGGAGGTTCTCGACAGATTCATCATCGCGGGCAAACGGAAGACGGTTTTTAGCAAGTTCGAGGAAACGCATTATCGCTGAGGGGTCGATCTGCTCAAGGGTATAGTTGTCAGCAATGCTGTCCCACTGAACCCCAAGTTTTGTAATGAAGTAACGCCCGAGCTGCTCTGCTGGGATCTCGCGGGTTGTGTTACCTACCCGCTGAAAATACCTGCCCCGGCATGTGGCAAGGGTGGTACCGGGTTTTACCTCGATGACGAGCACGGTTTTTTTCTTTTCCTGCTGGACAGAGACCGATGGTTGGACCCGGAGAATTTCGACAATCTGGTTGATGATGGTTTGCTGTGCCCGGTCATCACCGGTCCAGCCGATGACGGTTCCGTTATCCCTCACCCCAATGAGGAGGGTCCCACCCTTGGTATTGACAAAT
>JAURZP010000477.1 GCA_030653335.1 Methanoregula sp.
TTTTGTACCCGTTGATATCAGAATTATTGGTTATTAGTCAAAGAGGGGGGATAAGATAAAGGAGCCAATCCGCTCATATGCAGTCAATTGAACCGCCTGGCAAGGCGCAATCCGATAAGGTGTCATGCCGACTCCCATAAGGAGTGTGGATTCTCATGTCGCAGGGTTTAAGGGCAGCAACCCCTTGTATGATTGAACGATAAGAATCGTATTTACCCATACGAAATTTCTGAGTGCCGAATTTCCCGGCATTACTGTCAGAATGAACGGTTTACAATTTTAGAGTTATACAACAGTCTGTCGATATTTCACAATTTCAGGATAAATTAAAACACGGACTCATCAAATCATAGAAAAAAATCACAAATGCTAAAAAAAGTAAAAAACTTTAATTCATGAGTATTATCTCAAAAAAAATCATTTTGGGCATTTTAACGAGCGGTAAATGATACCATAAGTTTTCAAATAAACCATATGATGCTATATGTAAGAGGGCTTGGTTTCTAAAAATTTATTTAATATCTCAACGCATCTCGCCCAAAAGGATCCGTAATAGAAGAAAAACATAACAACCCAGATAACAACGGTGGTAAATCACGCTCATCCGAAATTCTACGATTGATTTTTTTTACAGCAGACATGGTCCTGACAACGATGCGGAAAAATTTCAATTCCGTGTTTCTGTGTTCATAGCCTTGATGAAAGAAAATCTATAGAAATTATATCCTGAAGCATTAGCGGAAATTGCCAGTGTGCAACCCGATAGGTCAACGACTGGGGGCATCGATACCGATAGGGGTTTTAAAAAAAATATCGCATCTGACACAACCCTCATATGGCCACCAGAAAAAAAGTTCCCCAAATGAACATAATTGACATGCAGGTTCGATACACCAACTAATAGACATAAGTAGCCTCAAAAAGAAAAAACACAAAAACCCCTGCATTCTTCCAATAAAAAAAGTGAAATGAAAAAAAGCCAATTCAGGGTTTTTTTTTAAATCTGTTCGATTTTGTACTCTTAATTCACTGATCAGATCATTCTCTTGCTGACGTAGATGTTGCAGATTATAAACCGTATAATGCTATATGTAAAGCGGCCAAATAATCAAACATCTCTTTGAGAGTATTCCATTACTGGGATAAACCAATTATTAACAGGTGTACGATAATGGACAGCGCAAACATCCAGCAGGAGATCAACAAATATAAAAAATTCAGGAAAGTTAATGGGGCAACCTATCGCAGAGTAAACCAGTTTTTACGTAAAAGGACATACATCACCGCACGGGAATGGGCACTTGCACGTTTATGCACAGATTTCCGGACATCCGGCGGTGCTGAAATGACATTTATTGGAAATCACCTACCTGAACTCGTCCCTTTTATGGAAGACACCTACACTCCACAGGCAGTGAACCAGGCACGGAATTCCTTTAAAAAAAAGGTGCGAAAATCAAGTGCCACATTTTTTTACGGGGCTATGTGCGGGTTCTTTACCACCGACGAACTTGACGATCTGCTCTTTGAAGCCAGCGAAGTTGCCCGGTTTTTGCTTGAAGTTGAAGGGACAACACTGGATATTGATGAAGAGATCGATATAGAAGATCGAATCACCAAAGTCATGCGGAGTGTTGGAGAAGCCGCAAAAACAATACTCCACACAAGAGGAGAGAAAACAGAAGACAAAAACAGAACAAATGGTAATGAACAGGATCCACTAAAGAAAATACCAGTCAATATGGAGACAGATCTTTTAACTCCAAAAAAAATAAAACGAAGAAAGAAAACCGCAGATAAAATATCTTCACAGAGCCCCCACATTGGATCTGCATTTCCTGAAAATGTTGATGTATTCCCGGTAGTTACAGAAACAACAGCCATAAATGGGGTTGTGTCAACCGTATACATCCCGTCAGCTGCTTTAACTCATAATGAGAGGGAGATCATTTCCCCTATTCCTACGACTCCACTTAATATACAACATAAAGATGAAAAAAATATTCAGGATATCAGCTCAATTAAAGAAGAGCCCGAAATTTCAGGAGACAAAATCCCATGAAGATAATTCAGGTTGTTGGTAGATCAAATTCCGGTAAAACCACATTTATCAAACAGCTTATCCCAAAACTCAAAACACAAGGGCGTGTTGCCATTATCAAACACCTCGGGGACCATGAATTTGAGCTTGAAGAGGGAAAAGACACTACCGGTTTTTTTGATGCAGGTGCAGATATATCCGTAGGAATCGACGCACATAAATCCGTAGTTGCTATACGTAACAACTCCATAGAAAATGCATTACAGATACTCTTTGACCAGGGAATGAATTTTACCGTTATCGAAGGATACAAAAAGACAGCATTTACCAGAATTGTTATTGGTGATCTCGAAACGGACCAATGTGTTCTTACCAACCCTTGTCCTGATGAAGTCCTTGCATCGCTCGATGCTTTTGAAGATTTTAAGTCTTATTAGTAGCAGGAGATAGAAGACATGGAAGTAAAAAAGATCCAGAAAAGGTTATTCGGTACCAATGGTGTAAGAGGGATTGTTGGAAAAGATCTGACACCTGAACTTGTCCTATCTATTGGAGAAGCTTTCGGAACGATGAGAAAAGGACGAATCGCTGTTGGCAGAGATACCAGAACCAGCGGTGAAACTCTTATCAACGCAGTTAAGTCAGGTCTCCTTGCTGTGGGATGCGATGTAACGGACTGTGGTATCCTCCCTACACCAGCACTCCAGTATCTGGTAAAGGAACAATTTGATGGCGGAGCGATGATCACCGCATCTCATAATCCTCCGGAGTATAACGGGGTTAAAATTATTGAATCTGATGGTACTGAGATGGGTGATGAAGAAACCATCAGGCTCGAACAGCGAATATTTGATCATTCCTATTCCACAAATTCCTGGGAACATATAGGAAAAGAAACCATCGCACATCACCTTATTGAAAACTATATCACCGCAATTGCTGATCTTTTTCCAGACAACCCCGGCAAGGGAATTACAGTTGTTGTGGATCCGGGTTCGGGACCGGCCTGCGCAACAACACCGCAAATTCTCACTCGTATGGGTTGCAGGGTGTTAACAATCAATGGCATTATGGATGGTACATTTCCCGGAAGACTTCCTGAACCTTCTCCAGATGGACTAAAAGGACTTGCAGCTCTCGTTGTTAGCAGCGGTGCTGCATTCGGTGTTGCTCATGATGGTGATGCAGATCGCGCAGTTTTTATTGATGAAAATGGACAATTTGTCGAGGAAAACCAGGAGTTTGCACTTGTCGCAGACCATATATGTTGCCAGAAAAAGGGCGTAATTGTTACCCCGGTCAGTACATCACAGATGGTTGAGATCGTGGCCAAAAAGAACAACTCCACTGTAACCTACACACCTGTCGGCAGC
>JAURZP010000061.1 GCA_030653335.1 Methanoregula sp.
GCAATATTATTCACATTATAGTTTCTCTTATTCATGACGTCACAAAAACGTTGCCTTATTTCACCTGAATGGGTATTTGGGATAACCCCGATAATTTCCTCTAAGTTACCGGTATCAATCGCTCTCTCCACCATCAGAACAATCGATTTCTCATCAGATTCTCCGGATTTCATGCCAGAATAATGGGGCCATCCATAAGCATAGTGGAGCCGGTTCACTGTCTCAAAATACCAGTCAATGGCATGATTTTGCGTATTCTTTCGGGTGCTGCCTTCACAGCATGTTTTCTCTAAAAGGTTTTTTAGTTTGTTCTCCGATTCTTCCGGAACCCAGATCAGGATATAATTGGCATTACCTGTAGCAAGTGCCATCTTTGCGGCTTTCATCAAAGGTTCATTCTGTGGATGATAATGTAACACCATTATTTATACCCCACTTTTTTATTCATCACCAATGCAAATCTGTTACATTTCAAAAAAAATTAATTAACTATCGTACAAAATTCGCAATTTCTGTTCAATGTGCGGAGATATCGGGTAATGAGACGGTATTGTCAATTGACCTGTGTCCTGCTGTATTGCTTCTTCAAGATCGTCTTCAGATATCCCATGTTTCTCATGGTCCACAATTTCATGGAAGAATATCTTGCCACCACCAGGAACTATCCGGCACAGGTAATAATCCCCTTCTCCGGCCCGGATATAATAATACGATGAACCAATCAGCGAAGACTGGAAGTCCTGCAACTGTTCAAGGATGGCCCGGTAGTCAGGTTCCGATGCATCCGGCATGATGTACCGGGGCACGGAATGCTCGCTTCTTATTTTTTTTGCGCTTGGCATTTTTTCCCCCTCTCGTTTACTATCCCTTTCAACCAGTACATTTGATACTGATCTGAGGTATGATGGAAATATCCTTCCATTACATAAATAATTTTCTATTAATTTCATAAAAACAAAGTACCCGCATATAGCAGATTGTTATTTAGTATAAAGGCAGAAATTTAATACTGCAATTATGATCCCGTGGCTTAATTCCAATTTTAAAAATTTCAAGCCGAATGCCAAAATCGCCCTGAACGCCACGCGGCACATGAATAAAGTCGAACGGAAAAAACTCTTCTCTCCGGACATTGAACCGATGCGTACTGCTGAGGGGCGCTGGTTCGAAGCAATCGTCTATGAGATGTTTTTAGAGATCTCCAAAAAATCAGACCAGATAAAATATCTCGCCATGAAAGGTGCCGATGCTCCCCAGCAGCGCGACAATGTCCAGCTCGGACAGAATGGTATTTTTTATTCAAAATACGGAGACATTACCGTAAGAGGTAACGGCCAGGATCTTGCAGAGTTCGACATGCTTCTTGTCGACTCAGATAACCATATTGCATTTGCTGAAGTAGTCACGTCCCCGGCGGACTTAAAAGAATTTGAAGCAGAGATTGAATTCAAGAAAAAACTTCTTGGTTATCTTTACAACCAGAAAGTTACCCCATTCCTGTTAGTCTCCTCATTTGATCTTTCAAACTATTCTGTCGTCAAACGGTTAGCAAAGGACAAGACAAATGCAATCATCCACACCAGCTCTTGCGAGCAGATCAAATCACTGGTTAAACATTACCGCCCCCGCATCCTCTATAACAATCCCGATAACCATCCAAAACTGATCCGGGCAACGGATATCCCGACAAAAAACCCGTTTGATTACAAACGCTATCACGATGAAGTGCGTACCCAGTTTTTTACGGAGATCGCAAAAACGGGCCGCAAAAATATGGAGTTAACAAGCCAGACCGGCCAGATTGTCAAGAAAGTGTTATACGGGGGGCTGTTTCCCCCGGCAATAAAAGCTCTTTGTGATTCTTACGGACTCTCGGTGAAAGGAAAGAAAATCGAGTTTGCAGAATTTTCAAAATATTATTCGAAAGCGATCATTGCAACCGATCTTCCCGGGTTTGAGCTTATCATCTACCTGCGGTCTAAACAGAAGAGAGAATACCACAAAATGGTGCAGGTAAAAGACGGGCACTTCAAATTCGAACGCCCGACACCGCCGAAGGTAGGGTTCTTCCTCTGGTTAGACGCAATTCAGCCATCGCTCGGCACAAGAATTACCCTTCAGGTGCTTGATACTTTTTCTATAAAGGAACAATCGCGGAAATAAGCACGATGGGGTTCATGGGTCATCAGACAGGGGATACCCGTCCCGCTACTCTTTCCATTGGCACACTTATGGTGTCTGAAAAATAGGGTTAGTATACTTTTTCACGGCAGAACTATGATGCCCGGGTCATTGTTCCTGATATCCAGAGCAGTAACAATGGGACAAATATAGATCTTTCCGTCACCATGACTTCCACTCTGGTTTGCCGTGATAAGTGCATGAACAACCGGAAGAACCTCTTCTTTACTCACAATCATAATGAGCATTGTTTTAGGAAGAAATCCTCGTTTGAATTCTCGTTTAATGGGAACAGGATCTGCAGGACAGTGTCTGTTAGTATTTAATCCCGGCTTTTGCTTCAGGCTGACACAATTGTCTTGTTGCAGGGAAAATTCAGGATCCGTAGTGCATAATGGATATTTTTGCCGGCCCTGTCCACTCACACGCAGAACAGCTACACCATTGATTCCAAGATTTTCAAGAGCTACTTTTGATTGTTGCACGCGCTCATTTCGTATGATGACAATAATTTTTTTCATGCAATATTGTTCCGGAAATCTTCTGGGCTATCCTGATTGAATAAAAATCCTCAACATAGGTTACAAAAATTTTCCCATTCACGGGGGTTTTAGTACCTTGATCTTCTTTAAAACTTTTCTTGACTGCAGTCCTGATTGTGGTTACTGCCTTTGCAACATCATGATCAGCAAGCACAATCATAAGCATTTCCCGGGAGATTTCAGTATATTCAATTGCTCTTGCGGGGATTCCTGGTTCTTTATCGTAACAGGTAGTCTCCATGCGGGTCATTGCCTGGATACCCACTTTTTCGAGAGCGTCGATCACCATCTGAGTGGACGTTGATTGGATAATCGCCCAGATCATTTTCATTGATGTAAGCACCCATACAATCCGTTTTGTTTCAGGTAATAATTCATAAAATCCCCACAAAATAAATGTATTAATAGATCGGGTATTTCACCTTTGATTGGACATTTCTGAAGCATAACATCTCATGATATGAGGAGATAATGAGGATTATGGTGAACCTCTTTATCATTCCGGTGAAGATTTTTTTATTTTGATGGCACTGTGATAAATTCACCCCCGGTATCCTGTCTGCATTCAGGTTATTTTTCTTAGCGGATGAAAAAAATCCTGCAATCTCTGGTTTTTTTAGTACTGGCTGTAACGTAACCGAAAAAACCTGAAGGGAGGAACGGATTAGCGTTCCTGCCGGCAGGTCTTTTCATTTACCGGTTTGATTAGCAGTCATGATAGTCATGACAATTTTACATCATGTGGGCAGCTTACAGGATCCTGTCCCCACGCTCCTTTGTCCGTACACGGATGGCGTCTTTGACGGGAATGAGGAATATTTTTCCATCCCCAATGTTTCCGGTGTTAGCCACATTACAGATGATATCTACGATCTTCTCGGCCTTCTCATCAGGAACTACAATTTCGAGCTTTGACTTTGGTATGAAATCCACCACATACTCTGCTCCACGCCATTGCTGGGTAATTCCCTTCTGCTGGCCCCTTCCTCTCACTTCAGAAACCGTCATCGACCCTGCTTCGATTGCATCGAGGGCCTCCTTTACTGCATCAATCTTTTGTGACCTGATAATCGCTTCCACTTTTATCATCTCAATCACCTTTCACATTCGGTTCAATCGGCACAAAGTCCGGATAGGCAGACATACCATGTTCGCCTATATCAAGTCCTTCCATCTGTTCGCGATCCGATACCCGGAGACCCATGGTCTTTTTCAGGATATAGAACATGATCGCGCCCATGCCAAACGCCCATACAAATACGGTTACGGCACTGATAATCTGGGATACCATGAACCCGGCATTGCCGTACAACAGACCCGTAACCCCCATATATGTACCATCGGCAAGAAGACCTAGTGCAAGGATACCCCATATACCGTTGACAGCATGCACAGAGATTGCACCAACCGGATCATCAATATGCAGTTTCCAGTCAATGAACCAGACACTGACAACGACAAGCGCACCTGAGATCGCGCCTATCAGTACAGAGGCTGAAGGATTAACCCATGCACATCCGGCAGTGATTCCCACAAGGCCGGCAATCACACCATTTCCTGCCATAGGTACATCGGGTTTGCCATATTTCCACCAGGTGATGAGCATTGCCACAATTCCACCAGCTGCTGCTGCAAGGACCGTATTTGCTGCAATGATCGAGATCCTGAGTTCAGTGGCAGCAAGGGTGCTTCCCGGGTTGAACCCGAACCAGCCAAACCAGAGGATGAAGACACCGAGGATGGCAAGAGTAATACTGTGACCGGGGATACCGTTTGGTGTCCCGTCTTTGCGGTACTTGCCGAGACGGGGACCAACAAGCCATGCACCGGCAAGAGCAATGCAACCACCGACTGCATGAACAACACCGGACCCGGCAAAGTCAAGTGCACCCAGCTGCGAGAGCCATCCGCCGCCCCACATCCAGTGCCCATAGATGGGATAGATGAACGCGGTGACAATCAGGCTTGCGACACAATAGGTACTAAACTTGGTACGTTCTGCCATGGCTCCGGATACGATCGTAGCCGCAGTAGCGCAGAAAACCATCTGCCAGAACCACATTTCAATAGTGGTAACATCATAGGCATTCCCCCAGAGAAAAAAGCCGTTCAGACCAATTACCAGGCCGGTTATACCCGTAGCAGTACCCATCATTAAGGCAAAACCAATTGCCCAGTACCCGAGCGCCCCGATACAGAAGTCCATCATGTTCTTCATCATGATGTTCGCTGCATTTTTTGCCCGGGTCAGACCTGCTTCAAGCAAAGCAAACCCGGCCTGCATGCTCATGACAAGAAAACCGCAGATGAGTACCCAGCTGAAGTTTATCGCCGTGTTGGGGTTTTCTTCATAGGTTACTTTTCCTGAAGGATCTGCACCTAAAACAGGTGAGATCAATGCAAGAAGACAGATCAGGATTATGATCAGTCTTTGTCCGTTTTTTGAAATCATCAGAATTTTTCCTCCTAGTATTGTAGGAAAGCATATTCCTTCCATGATTTATAAATATATCTACAAATCCCCAAAACCGGATGGTCTCGACAGCATACGGTTACTACGGATGGAAGAGAACACCGGGTATTCCGGGAAGGATTGGTGTTTCGATCCCGCATGCGAAAAACGAACCTGGCGCGGGAATGCCAGCAAAAGATTGCGGAAAAATATTCCTGAACATGGCAGGAATTCTTCCACCATACAATAGGGATGATTTTTTTCAGGACCCGATAAAAAACGGGTCGATGAACGGGTGCTGCCCTTTCTGTAAGATCGCATCCGCATTCCCGCAGAGCACAATCTTCCCCTGCTCCATTAAACAGATCCGGTCACCGAGCGCTATCGCATCCCGGAGATCGTGGGTGACCATGATGGCAGGGATCTTTGCCGCAATCGAAAATTTACCATCGTTGATCAACACCCGCAGGGTCCCGCTGAGGTTCTGGTCAACCGGACACTGCACTCATTAGGCCCCAGTTTTTCAAAACGCAGGGAAAAACCCTGGCACTCAGCATCCATCTCAATCCACGGAGGAACATGATCGCAGATGATCTCCAGCTCCCGGAACTGTCCCTCACGGATAAACTGCTGGAGCACCTGCTTGCTACTGATGGCCGGGGATCTTCCCTGGATCTCTTTGATAGATATGAAGAAACTGCCCGGTGCACGCTCGGCCGGCGCGGGAATTCCCGTAACCCCGACTGCCTGTGCTGCAACCCGCTCCTTCTCTTCATCTTCAAGGATAATTGCCAGGAAATCCGCAGGCCTTCCCGAGATCTCCCAGACACTGAAGCCGGCCTTCTCCAGCTCAAAAAACAGTGCGCCGCTTGCCGAACGGGCAACGAATATTTTACAACCATTGAGGAACTCTATGATTTCCGCCATTTTCGCCCGCAGCTCCTTGAGCCCTTTATCCTGGTCAAGAGCAAACACCATCTCCCGCACCGGCTCGAATGAGCAGCCCTGTTTGCGGTACACAACTACCGTTCCCGGTTCTGACAGGGTGCTGCTGCACCCGTCGCTGCCGAGAATGGCGGCGATCTCCGGACCCGTCCGCTCTTGTCGTTTCTGGCACATGATACTAGATCACCAGTCTTTCGACTATGGTGCCTCCTTCGATATGGCTGTCAAGGATCTCTTCAACGTCACTGGGCGTGACCGACCCATACCAGACGTTTTCGGGATAGACCACAACGATTGGTCCCTTCTCGCAGATCCCGAAACAGCCGGTATTGGAGAGGAAAATCTCGCCACCAATACCCCGCTCCTCGATTCCTTCCATAAATTTCATCATGACATCGACGCCTTCCTTGGAGTGACAGAAGCCTTTCTGCTGGCCGTTAGGCCGTGAACTTGAACAGACAAAAATATGCCTGGTTGGTTTTTGCATATCAGACACCTTCCTTAATGCCCATCTCTTCTTTCCGCAGTTCGCGGTACGATTCGTATTTGGTCTCCAGCAGGGCGTTCGTAAAACGGTCGAGAAACGCTAAGGTTCCTGTATACCCGGCCGACAACACCCGCTGTCCGCCGGTCCGGTCATGGATGGGAAATCCCACTCGTACGAGCGGAATCCCCCGACGTTCGGTTAAGAATTTCCCGCCGGAATGCCCTATCGCGATATTTGCCCCGGTAAGGACTCCCGCATCATCGATGGCGGCAAAGTCAGTCTCTTCGAGAACAACCGGATGTTCATCCACATCGGCAAGGAGCGTTCCCAGCAGACCCATGAGCAGGCTGTTTCTGGTCCCGCTAGCGATGACGACCGGGGCTGCACCATTCTCCACGCAGATACTGGAAAACGCGTACACGAGCTCGGGCTCACCGTACACAATCGGCCGGCCGTCCGCGTTGAACTTGTGGGAGTCTGCCATGCCGTCCAGCAGCCACCCGCGTTCCTGCCTGATGACGTCGGGTAGTGATCTGCCGCTGAGTTTTTCTAACGTTTCGACCAGGCGATCCATGTTCTGCAAGCCGATGGGCAGGGGCAGGTTGTATAACGGTACGCCGTACTCCTGATTGAGGAGCAGGCCGGGAGAGAGGTTGTCGGGACAGGTGAGCCCGAACTGGATGGTCGCTCTCGCGCCGGACATGCGGGCGATATCCTGCGTCTGTGTCCCGCCGGGTGGGATCTTCTGGTACCGGCCCCCATACGGGCGGTCGAGCGTCATCGAATAATCCGGCAGCAGCGTGTACGTTAGCCCGAACAGATCGAAGATACGTTTGATCTCCCGGATATCCGCAGGACTGATATGCGGGATAATGATGTTGATCTGTTTGTGCTCTTCAGTGGGCCGGGCATAGTACGCGATGATCGCTTTTGTCGCAGCCCAGAACCCTTCGGTATGACTCCCCCCATAGCTGGGTGTTGGTACCTGGATAATGTCAATCCCTGACGTGACGCGTTCCTTTCTATAGTCACGGAGAATCCGGTCCATGTCCTCGCCCATGGTTTCGGCCAGACAGGTGGTCAGGACGCCGATAACCTTCGGTGCGTAGACCCGGCTCACATTGTCCAGCGCTTTTTTCAGGTTTGCCTCGCCGCCATGGATCGTCTGTTTCTCATTTAATGCTGAGGAGGCAATATCCACGGGTTCGTTATAGTGCTCGACATTCATAAGTCTCATGTAGGTGCTGCAGCCCTGCGATCCGTGGACGAGCACCATCGTGTTTTCAATACCTTTGAACGCGACGACACCGCCAAGCGGCATACAGCTCTGGCACTGGTTCTCGTTCACCTGTTTTACGGTGTTGATCTGAGATAATTTTGCCATTGTTATACCTCTTTGTCCGGTGCTTTCAGGTATTTCCAGACCGGCGAACATGTGGTGATATAGACTTCGCGGGAAAAGGTCACGGCTCCTTCGAACCCGGCAAGGCACTCCTTCCTGTCATGGTTGTGGTCAACGAACCCGATACCCAGTTTATAGGCAAGGACGCGCTCCTTTATCCCGCCGGCCATTACATCCACCTGTTTTTCGATGAGGAATTTTTCGAGTTCGGCCGGGTTTGCATCATCGATGATGATAGTACCTGGTTCAAGGAGGTGGCTTATGTTTTCGTAATCTTCTTTTTTTCCGGTCTGGGTGCCGGTCATGACAATATCCATACCCAGTCGCCGGAACTGCTGGATGATAGCGAGAGCTTTGTACGCCCCCCCGACATAGATGGCCGCCCGTTTGCCGGTGAGTTTTTTCCGGTACCACTCGATCTCCGGACGGATACGGGCCATCTCCCGTACAATGAGCGCTTCGGTCCTGCGTTCCATCTCCTCATCCCCGTAGAACCGGGCGATCTTCCGCAGGCTTTCGGCAGTATTTGCCGCACCAAAAAAGTTCACGTCAATATATGGGGTTCCAAACGTCTGTTCCAGTTTCCTCGCCACCCAGTGCATGGAGCCCGTGCACTGGACAAGGTTCAGGCAGGCACCCGGTGCTTTTTTCAGTTTTGCAACGGTAGAATCACCGGTGAAGGCCACATTTATCTCAACACCAATCTCCGTGAGATACCGTTCGATAAGCCATGTTTCCCCTCCAAGGTTGTACTCTCCAAGGAGGTTGAGTTTCTGTGTCGGGACGATGGTCTCTCCCTCTTTTGGGCGGATCAGCCTGATCAGTGCTTCCGCAGCCGCCCTGTACCCGATTATCTTGTTTCCCGATATGAACCCGCTGGACTCGACCGGTATCACATCGATCCCGTGACGGTTCGAGGCCTCTTTGCTGACCGCGATGATGTCATCACCGATCATGCCGGTCACGCAGGTGGCATAGACAAAGATCGCGGGAGGGTGATATTTCTCCACGATCTCATCAATGCAGGCGGCCAGTTTCTTCTCGCCACCAAAGATCACATCGCGTTCTTTCATATCGGTTGAAAAACTGTTCCGGTACATCTCGGAACCGCTCGACAGGCTTCCCCGGATGTCCCAGGTATAGGTAGCACAGCCGATCGGACCGTGGACGAGATGGACGGCATCGGTGATCGGGTTGAGCACCACCCGTGCCCCGCAGAAGACGCAGGCGCGCTGGCTGACGGCCCCTGCGAGACTGTCGTTCGTGCAGGCAATGGAGGTTTTACTCCTGCCGGTTGTTATGATGGACTGCTCGCGTTCGTCGATACATGCAGTCGGCCCAACGGGTTGCAGGGTACATAAATCTTCCATGATATTCCTCCTTTGTTTTTTTTAGAGAACCAGTTCGTAGTCCTCGTCAAGGCAGTCACGGTCCCTGCGGTCGAGGAGCGCATTGCTGATCTGTTCGATCAGGCGCAGGCATCCGCGGTAGCCTACCACCGGCATGAGCGGGTGCACGGCCCGGTCCAGGATGGGAAAACCAACCCGGACAAGCGGGATATCCTCGGCCCGGGCGATGTACTTACCGTACGTTGTCCCGAGTATGAGATCGACCGGCTCTGCCCTGATCCACTGCTGGAGTTCAAGGAGGTCCCCTTCTGCCTTGACTTTGCTTCCTTCAATGCCGGCCCCACTAAGGAGTTTCTGGATTTCAATATCGAACTGTTTGCCGGGCGTGCCGGTAAGAATGTACTTCGGGATCATACCCATGGTGATGACGAATTCCGTGAGAGCAATGACATGATCGGGATCACCGAAGATAGCGACCTTCTTTCCCTGGTAGTGGAAGTGGGTGTCGATGAGCGTGTCGACGACCTGCCCCCGCTCTGTTGCAAGGGATGCGGGCACATCGATGCCGAACCAGTCCTTAACCGCCATGATGAAATCGTCTGTTGCTTTCAGCCCGATCGGGAGCTTGAGCGGGATACCCGTGACCCCGAACTTCTCCTGGAGGAGATCGGTTGCGTCATTGGAGGCCCATGCACCGAGAGCGAGCGTTGCCGAGGAGTTGGCCGAGTCGCGGATCTCCGCGATGGTTGCCCCGCCCTTCGGGTACATCTCGTACTTGCTGGTCAGGGGCGAGTCGAGCACGTCCGACGTGTCCGGGAACATGATCATCTTCACGCCAAGCAGCCCGACAATCCTGCGGATCTCCCGCATGTCACCAGGGTTCACAAAACCCGGAATGACGTTGAGCTGATTTTTCTTCTCAGCGCCTTCAGCCTGTGCAAGGTACGAGACCATCGCTTTGACCATGCCGGAGAATCCCGTGATGTGGGAGCCCTGGTAACTCGGAGTGTTGACGTGAATGACCACTTTTCCTTCCGGAATTTCTGCCGTTTTGATGATATTGGGCAGATCATCACCAATGGTCTCGCTCAGGCAGGTGGTATGGACTGCCATGATCTCGGGGTTGTAGATCGCAAAGACGTTCTTGATCGAGGTCTTTAAATTGGCAGCACCGCCAAAAACCGAGGCTCCTTCGGTAAAGCAGCTCGAACTTGCGAGCACCGGGTCCCGAAAGTGGCGACTCAGGTGCATCCGGTGGTAGGCACAACAACCCTGCGAACCGTGACTATGGGGCAGGCACCCATGGATGCCGAGCGCGGCATACATGGCTCCGATTGGCTGGCAGGTTTTTGCCGGGTTGATCTTGCCGGTCGTGTGAACGACCGATCCTTCTGGTACGCATTCAAGCATTGTCTTCACTTCCTTGTGCATTGTCGTAGTTATCCCACGGGGGAGTTACCATTTTCCAGGCCGGTGTAGAAAGGGCATTTGCCACATCCCTGGCAAAGATGATCGCACCATTGAAGCCGGCGTATGGGCCGCTGTAGTCATAAGCGTGGAGCTGTTTTGCCGGAACACCCTGTTTGTGGGTGATATATTTGTCCTTGATTCCGGTGAAAACGATATCCGGTTTAAGTGCCCGGATCATCTCCTCGGTTTCATGGTTGTTGTAGTCGTCAACCATGATATGCCCGTCTTTGAGGTGGGGGTACAGACCTTCGTAGTAACCGAGCTGCACCCTGCTGCTGAGCTCCTCGAACTTCTCCCGCGACATGTTCAGGCGGGTATGGGCATCGCGGTAGAGTATCGGGTCTGCCGTCACGTGGAGCTCGGGGATGTTCTTGGAATCGGCATCAGTCTTGATTGTAGGAATAACCTCCCGGCCTTCGTAGTCATCGCGGTGGGCGAACTCGTACCCGGCTACGCTGACCTCAATCCCGAGATCCGCGAGAAGGTGGCGGTAGTGATGCGCACGGGATCCTCCCCCGAAAAGAAATGCGGTTTTACCTTGGCAGATCTTACGGTATTGCTCCATCACCGGAAATATCCTGGCGGTTTCACGGGCGATGACAATCTCAGTCTGTTCTTCTAGCGGATCATCGTCAAAGCACCGGGCCATCCTGCGCAGCGATTCAATCGTGGATTCCACACCGATGAAATTCACCTTGAGCCAGGGAATGCCGTATTTCGTCTCCATCATCTCGGCAATATAGTTGATCGAGCGGTGGCACTGGACTAAGTTGAGGTCTGCCAGGTGGAGTGTTTTAATGTCAAGGTAACTTGAGTCCCCAGGCAAGACGCAGTTGACCGTATACCCGATCTCTTTTAAGATCCGTTCCAGTTCCCACCCGTCACCGCCAATGTTGTACTCTCCGAGGATATTGATGACATACGTTCCAGGTTTCCTCTCGGAACCGGTCCCGATGACATTTTCCATGATTTTATTATTCGCAATATGGTGGCCCGCCGACTGGCTGACTCCCTTATACCCCTCGCAGTTGTAGGCAATTACGGAAATTCCGTGCCTTTCCTGCGCTGCTTTTCCCACGGCACTGATATCATCACCGATAAGACCTACCGGGCAGGTAGCGCAGATGTTGATTGCCCGTGGGTGGAATGCGGCAACCACTTCGTCGATCATCTTGGCGAGTTTCTTCTCCCCGCCAAAGACGATGTCCGGCTCCTGCATGTCAGTCGTGAAGCAGAGGGTCGAATATATCTTCTCCGGGGGTGTGGTATCATCTGCACGCGCCTTGTTGCGGCGGGTCCCCCATGTGTAATACCCGCAGCCCACCGGGCCGTGGGTGATTGTGATCATATCCTTGATCGGGCCGACGACCACACCTTTGCACCCGGCATAGGCACAGCCGCGCTGCGAGATGATGCCGGGAATGGTCCGCGTGTTCGCCTCGATCTGCGGACAGCATGCAGCCGCCTCGTCCTTTACGATGAGATGCTTCTTCCGGTTTTTCTTAACCATTTCCGGGTAGGGTAAGAGCATCTCCTCTATGGTTCCGTCTATTTCTGCCATTTTTTTCCTCCCGTTTTACCAGATTGCGGCTTCTCCTGCTTCACCGGTGCGCACGCGGACTGCATCGGATACCGGCAGGACAAAGATCGTTCCATCGCCAACACCGTATTCCGTCAGGTTCGCTTTTGCCACAGCCTCGATGATCCGTGGGACATCCTCATCGTGGGCCAGGATCGTAAACAGGCGTCGCGGGAAGAACCGCGACCCGTCTAAGAAACTGGTGACCATCTTTTCGGTATCTCCCGCTTCGCTGAATTCGTCCATTCCCATGGAGAGGAGTTTCTCTTTGCACTCTTCGATGGTTTGTGGATCCGTTACCAGGTTTCCCCGCCCGAGCACTTTTACCGCGGTAAACCCGGCTACGCCGGCCGCAACGAGAGCTTTTTTCGTCTCGCCGGTCTTCTTCATCCGGACGATCGCCATAATTTCTTTCATCGTGCTCCTCCTCACAGACCCGGGGTGCCTTTTGAGATGGTGTAGACTTCATCGACAGGACTGACAAAGATCTTGCCGTCCCCGAACGTGCCTTCCTTGCCGGTCTTTGCAATCGATAAGATCATCCTGATGACCTTGTCCTTGGCATCATCCGGGATGACCATCAGGATGAGGGTCTTTGGGATCTCATCATAGACCATCCCCCCTATCTTTATCCCTTTCTGCTTTCCACGGCCCACGACATCCACCATGGTCGCTGCATTGAATCCCGCAGTGGACAGTTCAGCAAGCACTTCATCTTTCTTTTCAGGTCGCACAATTGCACGTATCAGTAACACCGTTTCACATCCGCCTTTTTTATCTAGTCTTATAGTTTTCCGCACTTCACATCGCGTCAAGGAACCCGTGCTGCATCATGAGCTCTTCGAGGCGTTCCTGTTTCATGGGTTTCGGAATGACGAACAGCTTGTTCTCATCGATGGCTTTTGCCAGGTTCCGGTACTCGTTTGCCTGTCCGGATGTCGGGTCGAAATCGATGACCGTCTTCTTGTGGATCTCGGCCCGCTGCACGAGGTTGTCACGCGGGACAAAGTAGATAAGCTGCGATCCAAGCTCTTCAGCGAATGCCTCAAGCAGGGGGCGTTCGTTGTCGACTTTGCGGCTGTTGCAGATAATACCGCCGAGCCTCACTTTTCCGTTATCGGCGTATTTCTTGATCCCTTTTGCAATATTGTTTGCCGCATAGAGCGCCATCAGTTCACCGGATGCCACGATGTAGATCTCCTCTGCCTTTCCTTCCCGGATCGGCATGGCAAAACCCCCACAGACAACGTCACCAAGCACATCGTAGAAAACATAATCGAGGTCATCGGTATAAGCACCGAGCGATTCGAGCAGGTTGATAGACGTGATAATACCCCGTCCTGCGCAACCGACACCGGGCTCTGGTCCGCCGGATTCGACACACATGGTATTCTTAAAACCGGGTTTTAGGATTTTGTCGAGTTCGATATCATCGCCTTCATCCCGCAGGGTGTCTAGCACCGTCTTCTGGCACAGGCCATGGAGCAGGAGCCTTGTAGAGTCTGCCTTCGGGTCGCACCCGACCACCATGACGTGTTTGCCTGATTCTGCCAGTGCTGCAACCGTGTTCTGGGTTGTAGTCGATTTGCCGATACCGCCTTTTCCGTAAATTGCCACTTGTCGTTTCATTGTTGTGAGCCTCCTTCTTTTGCTGTTTTTCAGAATTTTTATATTTGATTTTTTCTTGAGCCGGATTACTGATCTTTTGTTGAATTTTTCAGGTGCAGAAAATCCAAACTGATTCCCCGTCACCATTTGTTCCGGATTGAATGTTCTTACCAAAGCCGGTCTTCTTTGCGTGTTGATCCTTGCATTCCCGGAATCCTCCATACCCAACTCCTGGTTCGGGATCAACTGAATCAACGTGCTGGTTTTCCGGCACAGTTGCCTTGATCAATCCGCCCTGGGATAAGCATGTGAATTCAACCTCCGATCCGGAATTCTTTGGCATGATACGCATCTGTAGCGTAACAGGCGTAGTTCTCAAAACCTGACGGTTTTCGGATGAGCCGGTACCACCAGGAATGTAGTTTGTATTCTGTTGCATAGGACCTCCTTTTCGTATTACACAGAAATGTTCAATTTACAAATATTTATATGTGATAGTAGGAACATTCCTTCCTTCAAAAAAATGATAAATAATGAAAAATTTCCTTAGTATCAACCGTGATGAGAGTTTTTGATAAAGAATATATTGTACAATAGATCTTTGATGGGAATTCCGCGCCAATGGATCCAGTGCGATCTCTACGTTACTCACTGAAGCAAATATTTGCGGCCATAAAAAATTCCAACCATCGTTGTAACCATTCCTGTTCCACAAAAACAGAAGAAAACGATTTCCCAAAATAGTTCAATCCATGATTTTCGTGAGTGAGAAAACAGCAAAAGAACTTAAGAAAAATCAGGATAGAGTGAGTCAATCAATATTCAGAACCCAAGAAGAGACCCTAAAAAAAGATTACCGGGAATAATTCCCCGTAGCAGACGTAATAATATTTTATGTCAGTTCAGTCAAGCAGCTGGCCCATCGCCTCATCGTACCGTGCGGACATGACATAGTCAATACCGGAAACTTCTGCTGCTTCCGGGGTGAGTGCCATTAAGTCATCGCGGGACATGGTCGAGAGCCGGAAGTTCCTGCTGCCGGCCATGATCTGCTGGAGACCGGTCCTGAACTTCTGGGCATAGGTGTAGATACCGACTGCACCCATGGGGATATCTTTCATGCGGGGACCGAATTTCTCCTTGAGGTCTTCGTAGCAGACAAATATCTCTTCGACATTGTTGCCGTACTTGGAGACAGACTTGGGCAGATCGCCTTCTTTGATCCACTTCTCAATGTTCTTGCCGACGAAACCGGGGATCATGAGACCGCGGCCCATGCAGACCGCTTTGACGTACGGGCTGCCCATGGCAAGTGCTTTGAATACGCTGGGTTCGTCAGAGAATCCGCCGGCAAATGCGAGATCCGGTACACGGAAGCCTTTCTTATCCAGCTTGCAGGCAAACTCGTATGCCAGTGAATGGAGGTAGAACGATGGAATACCCCATTCATTCATCATCGGCCAGGGGCTCATGCCGGTACCGCCGGGGGCTCCATCGATGGTGAGCAGGTCAATTTTGGCTTCGGAGGAGTACCTGAGAGCCATTGCCAGTTCTACCATGGAGTACGCGCCGGTCTTTAACGTAACGCGCTTGAACCCGATGTCTCGCAGGCGGTCAACCTCTTCTAAGAATCCTTCCTTGGTGACAAAGCCGAGCCGGGAATGGCGCTCGAATTCCTTGATCGCCCCTGCCTTGAAGGCTGTCTGGTTCTCCTTGAGGGTTGGGTCGGGCAGAACAATGTAGCCCCGCTTCTTGAGCTCGATTGCACGCTCAAGAGACTTGACCTTGATCTCTCCTCCGATACACTTGGCACCCTGTCCCCACTTGAGTTCGATGGTGTCTAAGTTGTGTTTGCTGGCGACATACTCCGCGGTTCCAAGCCGGGTGTCTTCAACATTCATCTGGACAAGGATCTCTCCAAAGCCGGCGTGGAATTTCTTGTACACATTAATACGGCGGTCCATCTCGGGGGACTCGATCACTTTACCCTTGTTATCGCGTTTTAAATTGGGATCGATACCGCAGACATTCTCACCACAGACAAGCGTAATACCCGAGATTGCTGCACCGATTGCAAAGTGTTCCCAGTTTGCACGGGCAATTTCTGTAGAGCCAAGAGCACCGGTAAAGATGGGCAGGCTCATCCTGACTTTTTTGTCCCAGCCATACTCGGTCTCAGTGTTCACATCCGAAAATATCGCTGTGTCCGGACTGGCTTCAACGCCATCGGGAAGACCGTTCGCACCGACTGCATACCCCTGGATATTGAGATGGGAATAATCGATCGGGTAGTTCTTGTCTGCACCAGCAGTGATCTCACCAAACGGGCCGGGATAGAGAACTTCCCTGCCCCGAAACGATGATAACCAGATCTCACAGCTGCCTTTACATCCATCGATGCATCGGGTACAGATACCTGAACACGGAGCTACATTCCGTGAACGGTTCACTGTTCCGTTTGCTTCGTTTGCATTTGGCTGTCTAAGATTCATTAATACACTCCATCTGAATAACAAAATCTCCCCTGTGAAAAACACGATAGGGATTGTTTGAGCAAAGATTGATCTCAAACTAAGTTTATTTATAACTCATTCAGTAATAAGCGCTTGCTTTCCACCCCATTATAAGCGTTTCGGTTTTTTATCACGGTAGCAATACATTTCCACCCAATTATTGCATAAAATGAGATCAAAAAATGCAAAATTTAAAAAAAAATCTCAAAAAATCCTTAAAACCTGAAAAAAATAAAAATCTCAGATCCTGATCAGATCATAAGCGCGGTTGCCCATGCCAATTTCTTCTGCATACCTAATCTGCAAGAACCCGTCGGTCCGGGCATGGACACCTTTGAACTTGTCCTCTCCCTTGTGATGATGGGCAGTCAGGAGCGAGTCCGGATACCCCTGCTGCTGGTTTACCAGATCAAAACTGGCTGCATCAATGGCAACCGGATCGAGCGAGGCAAGGATGCCGATGTCCGGGACGATCGGGGCATCACTGAACGCAAAGCAGTCGCAGTCGGGAGTGATACGGATGAGAAAATTCAAAAACCCGATCTTTTTCTCTTTTCCTTTAACGGCACCATACGCGTACTCGATCATCCGTTCCATGAATTCCGGTATTTCGGTCTCCCAGTTGATATCGATCGCGTGTTCCGGGCAGGCATGCATACACTCAAAACAACCGATGCAGAGCGCATCATCGATCACCGATTTGTCCTTCTCAATGCAGATCGCTGATTTTGGGCAGACTACTGTGCATGAACCGCACCCTGTACATTTTTCGGCAATGGAAAACGGGCGGGCATTGTGTTGCGCACGTTTGCCTTCCGGAGGTGCGCATCCCATGGCAAGATTCTTGAGCGCTCCGCCAAAACCGGATACAATGTGACCCTTGAAATGACTCAGGACAATCATGCTGTCTGCTGCGGCAATATCTCCGGCAATAGTGACTGTGCTGAAATGTTTTTTATCGATCCGGACCCGGACGATATTTTTACCGGACAGGCCATCTGCAATGATGACCGGGGCCCCTGTCACTGCGTAATCGAACCCATGCAAAATGGCAGTGGTGATATGCTCCACCGCATTTGACCGGCTCCCAAGATAGAGGGTGTTGGTATCGGTAAGGAATGGCAATGCCCCGCACTCTTTTACTTTTTCTACCACCTGCCGGACATAGACCGGGCTGATAAAACCGTCATTTCCCATCTCACCAAAATGAAGTTTAAGAGCAGTCTTGTCATGCGGTGCAATGAGATTTTCAAACCCGGCACGTTCAAAGAGTCGCCGTACCTTTGCCGTTGTGCACTCCTGATCGGAATATGCCCTGACGCTTGCAAAATAGACCGGACTTTTCACTGTATTCCTCCAACGGATGGAGGTTACGGCTCAAACAGAGAATAATCCATCGGTGGCAAAAAGATAAAGGGTGGGATTTATTCCCGCTTGCCGAGGTGGTGGTCAAGGTAAAAGAGATGACCCGGCACATCGCCAACGGTCATGATCTGGGCAAGGATCCCACTGGCATTGCTCTCCTCTTCCACCTGCTCTTTCACAAACCACTGGAGCATCTCAAATGTTGCGTGGTCTTTTTCCTTGATTGCAAGATCCACAAGAGCATTGATCATGCCGGTGACCTTCTGTTCGTGAGCATAGACATCTTCAAAGACCTTGCCAGCAGAAGCCCATTTTGCCTTCGGTGCCTCGATAGCCAGAAGAGCAACCTTTCCACCGCGAGCCATAAGGTATTCTAAGAATTTATCCCCGTGTGTCTGCTCTTCTCTTGCCTGAACTCTCATCCATTTTGAAAAACCCTTCATGTTGACGGATTCGAAATAGGCAGACATTGCAAGATACAGGTATGCAGAGAAATACTCCCGGTTTACCTGTTTGTTTAACGCTTCTTCCATAATCTTTGATATCATACGAAAACCTCCGTTCAATCGATGTTGTTGGTTTTGCAAAGCATAATGGTTTCGCAATAGGGAAAAACAGTGCAGAAGTATTTACTGTAATCTGGTGTGGGTGACAAAATGGAGAATTAAAAAAAGAAACCGACAAAAAATTATCTGCCCACTTTCTTTTTCTCAGACTCAATATCGAGAATGATCTCCAGTTCAAGGGATTTGCCGTAGGCTTCCTGTGCCTCATCACTCCGGCCCAGCTCATCGAGGCAGACCCCTTTGATGTACCAGGCAGACACATCATTGCCATTCAACGATGAAGCCCTTGTACTTGCAAACAATCCCTCTTTGAACTGTTCAAGATTATAGAATGCCAACCCTTTTTTTGACCAGGCCGGGGCATAATTCTGGTCGAGTGCGATGGCCTTGTCACAATCAACAAGCGCTTCTTTGCTCTTCCCGGTATCGATCAACACTGATGCCCTAAGGAACCAGCCTTCAGGGTTTTTCGGATCGAGTGCGAGAGCTTTGTCATAATAGGCCAGTGCCTCTTTGAATTTGGTCCTCTTAGCATAGGCCAGACCTTTCCTTAAAAGTTCAACTGCCTCTTTTACGGTCATAAATCCTCCAATGAATCGGCAATCAGGTCCCCGAAGATCTTCTTTAACGCTTTCTTTTCATACTCTGCTTTATTGTCATGTGCCGTGAGGAGGTGTTTGGGGTTTTCCCAGACGTACCAGTCCTTCATCGTCATGTATGAGAGGAGGTGATTAGTTAAGTTGAACCCGATTTTGTAGAGATCATAATAATAATCGAGTGAGGGTTTTTCACTCCAGTTGACCTTAGACAGAGGTTTGTCTATGATCTCAAGCATGTTGTCCCCAAAAATCTTGGACTGGTACCAGGCAGTGTGTGTCCATCGTGTGGTAAGCATCTCTTTTACTTCAAGGTGATTGAATTTTTTCATCTGGGGAATGTTGAGAACCGGCATCAGTTCATCGGCAGGCAGAGTCTTTGCAAGGAACATATCACGGGCATAAAACATCGCTTTGTTCAGGACAAAATACCTGCGGGGGATGAACTCCGCCTGCTCCATCATCTCATCCATATCATTTTTGCTCTCTTTCATCACATGGTAGAGCTGCGTTTTCCGAATCTTCGGCATGCGATGATAGACACTTGCATTGACTATTGTATTCCATGGAAGTTCGTTCACATCGTCATTGAAGTGAGAGAAAAGTATGAACAGCAACTGGATGAGTTTCTGGACCGGAAGTTTGTCCTTCTTGTTTACCTCATCCTTAAGAGCATCCAGATAGATCTGCCGTAAGCCCCTGTTTACAGAATCTTCTGTATAGGAGCAGACCTTGTATTCGCCTTTTTTTGCTGCCGCTCCTTTGATCATCAGGTGAGTACAGTGTTTTGCGATGATGAAGTCCTTAAGAAGTCCGATGTATTGAGCGGGAAAAATGATCACATTATGGTCGATATCATAGGTATAACAATCGACCAGAGTCCCGCCCGGTTCGGCATCGGGTTCACGGAGGAGCGATATCTGGGTATCCAGAAGTTCCTCAGTGGTATTGAGAAAATGGCGAATGGGCTTTGATAAAGGCATTTCAGTTTTCATCGTGGCTCACCAAAAAAATAACCGGCACTTGAACATAGTCGTACTTCTTCACTTGGCATCGATTTAACTTAAATTATCCTTACATAAGATACATATCAGGAATTAAAACGGAAGAGCAGGAAGAAATTTTTTCGTCCCGTGAAGGCAAATGGATGGAAATGGGCGGAGGGCAATCATGTTTATTTATATGTATTTTGCAGGGTCCGTATCGAATTTCTTCTTACAGCCCGGCGCACAGAAATAATATTTCTTCCCTTTGTACTCGCTGGTGAATTTTGCAGTCTTTTCATCAACTGTCATTTTACAGATAGGATCGATTGCCATACAACACCTCAGTCATCTCCCTTTCTTCGCGTCGGGTATATACTTTGTGAGCAGGAGGGAGAGCGTCACTACCGTAACAGAACTTGCCGCCATGGCAAGAGCGGCAAGTTCCGGTGAGAACGTGATCCCAAACGAAGGATAGAGCACGCCGGCTGCAACAGGAATCAGGGCGGCATTGTATGCAAACGCCCAGAAGATATTGCCCTTGATCCTGCCCATCACTTTTTTTGAGAGCTGGACTGCTGCTACCGCGTCGAGCAGATCATCGTTCATCAGGACAATATCCCCACTCTCAATAGCTACATCAGTGCCGCTTCCGATTGCGATACCAACATCTGCCTGTGCAAGTGCAGGAGCGTCATTGATCCCATCACCGACAAACGCAACTACTTCTCCTAGTGCCTGGAGTTTTTTTACTTCGGCCTCTTTATCCTGGGGCAATACTTCTGCAATCACCCTGTCGATGCCAATCTGGCGGGCGATCGCTTCTGCTGTGCGCTTGTTATCCCCGGTGATCATAACTATCCGGACACCCATTTTTTTAAACTCTGTTATGGCATCCCGGGTAGTATCCTTGAAAGTATCAGCAATTGCGATTACACCGGCCATCTGACCGCCAACAGCAACAAGGACTGCGGTCTTACCATCCTGTTCGAGAGCGGTGATCCGCTCATCGAGCCCGGCGGGTAATGAAACACCTTTTTCCTGCAGGAACGCACGATTGCCGATAAGTACGATCTCCAAAAGAACTTTAGCGGCGACACCTTTCCCACCAAACGTGTCAAACTGTTCTGCCGGTTCAATGTTCACCCCCCGGCTTTCAGCTCGTCTTACAATTGCCTGGGCAAGCGGATGCTGCGAGTTCTTCTCAACGCTGGCAGCAAATGAGAGCAGTGTTTCTTCCGAAATCCCAACCGGAATGAGATCGGTCACTTCCGGTTTTCCTTTGGTTAAGGTCCCGGTCTTATCGAAAATGACGGTCGTCACCTTCCCGGTCACTTCGAGCGCTTCTCCGTTCCGGATCAGGATACCCAGCTGTGCACCACGACCAACACCAACCGTGACCGCTGTCGGGGTGGCAAGCCCGAGTGCACAGGGGCAGGCGACCACAAGTATTGAGATGAGTGCTGTAAGCGCGAAGATTAGCGTTGATCCCAGTAAGAAGAACCACACAATAAACGTGAGTGCTGCGATGATGAGGACTACCGGAATGAAATAGGTGACTGCAACATCTGCGATCCGCTGGACCGGCGGTTTTGACCCTTGGGCATCCTCCACCATCTGGATGATCCGGGCAAGCATTGTTTCCTTGCCAACTTTTGTTGCCCGGACGGTGAGTACGCTGTTGGTGTTCAGGGTACCCCCAACCACGCGACTGCCCACAGTCTTGAGGGGCGGGACGGGTTCTCCGGTAATCATGGCTTCATTGACATAGCTTTTCCCGGCCATAACTACCCCATCAACCGGCACTTTGGCGCCGGGCTTTACTACAACCAGATCACCAACAACCACATCATCGACCGGCAGCTCTGCTTCAACCCCATTGCGGATCACAATCGCCGTCTTGACCCGGAGGCCGGCCAATTTTTTAATGGCTTCAGAAGTTCTGCCTTTTGCCCGCCCTTCAAGATACCGCCCGAGCATCAAAAAGGATGCCAGCATGATCGCGGTATCGTAGAACATGAACTCGTGCGTGAGCACGATGCCAAAAGTACCAAGGACACTTGACACGAATGCCACACCGGTACCCATCGCATACATCACATCCATGGAGAGCATGCGATGCGTAAGAGAGATCCATGCGGCCCGGAATATCGGGTAGGCAACGTAAGCAAAGACAGGAGTTGAGATGACGAGCATCACGTAACCAAGCTCGTGCATGGAGATGGGAAGCGGGAGCCACATCGCGAGCATGAGCGGGATGCTGACTGCAAATCCTACTGTGAACCGGACAAACTTATCGTGCAGCTCTTTATCCCGGGCAATCTTCTCTGCCTCTTCACTCACCTCTCCGAATATCCCAAGATACTGGTACCCTGCCTCCTCAATCGCCTTCTTCATGTCGTCAACACCAGACAGGGAGGAATTATATGTGACGTACGCTTTTTCGGTTCCAAGGTTTACCGATGCAGACACAATGCCGGGGAGTTCTTTAAGGGAGGTCTCGATCGTCTCGACACAGGTAGCGCACATCATCCCGCCGACTTTTATCGTGACCTGACTGTTTACGACATCATATCCAACCTCTTTGACTGCTTTTTCAATAGTGGTGAGCGATACTTTGGACGGGTCGTACTCAACGTGTGCAGTCTCAGTGCCAAAGTTCACCTGTGCTTTGGTAACATCTGTAAGTCCCGCTAACGATTTCTCAATATTCACCGCACAGGTAGCGCAGTGCATACCCTCAATTTTAATTTCAGCCTTCTGCTTAACTGTTTCTGCCATGGTTTATCCACAAACGATTGAACCGGGGAACCCTTTTGCACGGTATTCTCCTGTTACAGCCTTATATTTCTTCTGAATGTGCAAAGTAAAGGATGTGAATGAAAAACTGACTACCCCAACAAAAAAGTGCACTCTCGTACCCTCAAAAAAAAAGATTTTTAGTTTCCGGATGGCTTTGGCATCACCATGAGTGATTTTAGCAAGAACCAGCCAACTATGCCAAAGGTGAGGAGGGGGGATACCCAGAAGGGGATGGGAAAACCGAAACTGTCAAGGATCATGATACAACCGAGGATCAGGATGGAGTACATCGCGCCGTTCTTTAAGTAGAGATATTTCTTGATCTTATCCACATTACGAATGGTCATCTCTCTTACAACAAATGCCCCGAGTCCGTTTCCAATGATGATCAACGGTACTGCCATGGTGAACGCAAATGCCCCGATCACTCCATCGATCGAGAAGGTGGCATCGATCACTTCAAGATAAAAGATCTTGCTGATGTCGGACATGTTGCCGGTGACCATCTTTCTCTCTGCAGCTTCTGCGTTCTGGCGAAAACCGTGAACAATGAAAAATGCGGTCGATCCAATGACCGCACCAAATGCCATCATCGGGCTTTTTTCTAAAGCAAACCAGACGATTGCAGCAAGCAGGACAGATACAATTGCAAAGAACCAGACCCCTTTTGTCGCTATGTATCGCTCACCCCGCAGGCCGAAATGTTTCTCCTCTAAGAACAGCCAGTGGAAGAAAAGAAAGATCAAAAATACCCCGCCACCCATCAGGAGGACTGGTGCTGAATGCTCAATGGCAGCAATGACTACCGGGTCAGAAGAGAATGTGGCAGTCAGTGCCCCGATGGGGCCAAGAGACGGTGTGGACATCCAGACGATCAGCCATGGCAAAAGGCCACGGATGGCAAAGACAGCAAAGAGCAGACCCCAGAGTAAAAACCATTTCCGGGCCCGCTCCCCCATTGTTGAGAGGACTTCGGCATTGATGATCGCATTGTCGATACTGGTGATCGTCTCAAAAAGGCAGAGCCCGGCAATGATGAGAACGATAGGGAGGAGGTCCATGTGCTGATACCGTATCTGTGCGCAGATCTTTTTAAAATTGTGTCCGGTATCGTGACATGATTTTAAAGATACGATCGGGATACAATTATCGTTCTGTTAAATATTTCCGGTACTCCCCGATGAGGGCTGTAGCATATTCTGCCGTCTTTTTAGTCGGTACGTAATTAAAGACCTTCACCCGTTTGAGGAGTTCTTCAGAGATCGCAATATTGTCCTCAAGTTTGAGTTTTTTGACCTCCTCAAAAACAAATTCAAGATGATCGATACCTGTCTCCTTTCCGTCTATCAAGATCCGTTTTGTCTTGATCTTGTCAGGCGGTATCCCCCCGCAGATCGAGCAGTAATATCCATCCTTGTCATCACCAGGCATGCAGTCACTCCTTGATCATCGTCAGGCTCATCTTGAATTTTGTTATAGCGGACAGTGCATGCGGAACATTTGCCGGAAAGATGATAGTCTCGCCAACATTCATTAAAAAAGTCTGGCCCGCAACCCAGACCTCACATTCACCCTCAAGAATTGTGACCAGCGCGTCGAATGGTGCCGTGTGTTCAGAGAGTCCCTCGTTCTCGTCAAACGAGAAGATCGTAATGTTTCCTGCCTTCCGCGAGATTACCATGCGACTGGCGACAGCGCCGTCCGCGTAGCTGACCAGATCTTTGAGATGAATCACTTTTCCTTTGAGCTCTTCGCGTTTCTTATCCGGTCTGTCTTCGTGCTTTGGGGGTTCGTACTCGACCATGGCAAATCAACTGACTGATAGTTTAAGATAGGGCCTTTAAAAAAATATCCGGTTTTTCGTCACCCGCACTTTTTTTTAAAGGGGAACTTCACTCGCGGATCATCGTTAGCATCATCTTGAACCGTTTTTTTGCAAATACCGCGTGTGGTTTATTTGCAGGCAGAATGATCAATTCGTCCGTGTGTACAATAAATGGTGCACCTGCAATCTGCACTTCTGCTTCCCCATCGGTGACTTCAAGAATTGCATCATATGGTGCGGTATGCTCAGACAACCCTTCACCTTCATCGAAAGAGAAACAGGTAATTGTCCCCGCTTTCTTAAAAACGATCATCCTGCTGGCAACAGTACCCGTCTGGTATGCGATCAGATCATTTTTCACAAGCACTTTTTCTTTTAATTCTTCACGATCTTTATCCTGCATAGAATCATTTCACCGCTTTTAGAGGAGATATTGTTTCCTGGTATTACATTTTCTCTGATTCATCCAGTGACAGGGTTATGATCTGAACCGGGCAGAGATTCACCGCTTCACGCGCACATCGTACCTGATTTTCGGGAATACTGCCCTCTGCACGATCCCCACAAAACCTGATAGGTTCTGTGATCTGTGAGAGAGAATCACAGGGATTTTGCTCGAAGAGTTCAGGGCAGGTGTTCCAGCACGCCCCACAACTCACACATTCCATGCGATCGATGGTCACATTCATGCAATCAGTCCGTTCCGCAATCAGTACTCATGGTCTTACAGGATTTCTTGAATATCTCAACAGGGTTATCAGATAACCGGAGTTTATTTCCGGATCTCTTTTGTTTACTGAAATAAACATAGTCGCCCATGCCAGTCCATTTCCGGATAATGGGGCATGCTGTAAAAAAAAGGAATAAATCTGATCTGTAACCCTAAAAAAAAATCGCCTGGTATTCCAGAAAATGGAGCACAGGAAAAAGTTACCCGTTTTTTTTAATCGTAACGAAAAAAAATCTGGATCATAACACCGAAAGGAAAATCCAGTACACCGCAATCTGGAGGATCGTTAGCGGGATACCAACTTTTGCAAACTCAATAAAGGAGATCGTCTGGCCCTGCTTTTCGGCATTCTGGATGATGATTACATTACTTGCAGCGCCAAGGATTGTTAAGTTTCCGGCAATGGTGCTCCCTGCCGCAAGTGCCATCAGCTGGGGGGTTGTACCGCCACCAGCCTTAAGAATCATTGGCTGAAAGAGCGCAACAAAAGGAATGTTTGAAATAAACTGGCTCATGAGCACACTGGTTGTCAAGATCAGCGGTACAGAAGAGACCATACTTTCATTGATAAACAACTGGAAAAACCCGGTCTGCCAGACACTTTCCATCAGGATAAACATCGAAGCAAAGAAGACGAGCGTAGCCCAGTCGATACCACGGAGCACAGTCCATCTCTGCCCGGAGAGGAGTATAACCGGAACCGCGGCCGCTATTGCAATCAGGGGCAGAGTGATCACCATCCGGGCTCCCAGCAGGGACGCGGCAATATTTGCCGCTGCAAGGATGAGAATAATTACCAGCGAACACCTGACCGGAAGAGATAATCTCATGTCGCACGGAGAGGACGGATCATGCATAAGTGACCGCGTTAAAAATTCCTGTGGATAGAACAGGCGCAGTACAACAAACGCAATCAGGAGATTGATAAGAGTCGGTATGAGAAGATACGAACCGAAGGTCAGGAAGGCTCCCGTCATCCCACTGCCCTGCGCGATTAACAGGTTCTGGGGATTTCCGATCGGGCTCATCACACTGCCAGTGGTGATCGCAACTGCCAGCGTGATAAGGAGCAGGGAAGGTGAGATCTTAAACCGCGTGGCAAGTGTGAGAACAAGGGGGGTCCCGATAATGGCAAGTGTATCATTCATCAGGAGTGCAGACAGCAATCCCATTCCAAACAGGATAATAAGTACCAGCTGATCGGGATTTTTAGCATGGGAAAAAAAGCGGTGAGCGATATACGCGAGGTACCCGCTCTCAACGAGTGCCTCACCGACAACAAACATCCCGAATAAAAAAATCATCACATCGGGATTAATCGCATGCAGTGCATCAAAAGGTGCGATCTGACCTGTGATTAAGACTGCCAGTGCTCCTCCGAGCATGATCTGCCAGATCTTCAGGTTGAATCTGCCTGCCTGCCTTATCGCAATCAGGAGAAAGAC
>JAURZP010000489.1 GCA_030653335.1 Methanoregula sp.
CCCGTTATTACACAGAGAAAGTATCCCTGCGCTCCTCAGATGAGGTAGAGCGTACACGGTTGTTCAGCAGGGAGTTCAGCAACTGGTTAGAGACAATACGAACGTCCATTTGATCAACAAAGACACCATATCTCATCCATTTTTTCATGGGAAATCTCAACAATTAATTGTTCGCATACTAAAGATTCATTATAATGGCACCCGATTCCCGGCGGGATAGGATCCCTATCGAGTTGCAAATTTTCTTTGGGTTCACCGTTCTCTGTGTTCTCATGCTTACACCGGTTTTGCTCTGCTGGTATTTTCCCGGGCCTGTCATGGCATCGCACAAAAATGCCACCGTCCATGTGAAAATTCTCGCGATAAACGATTTCCATGGACATCTGCTCCCGGGACAGATTATGAACAAACGCCCGGTTGGAGGTGCGCCGGTACTTGCTTCTTACCTGAATGCTGCATTGGCGCCAGGTAATGCTGATGGTACCATCATTGCCTTGCCCGGTGATGTGGTCGGGGCATCGCCACCGGAATCCGGGCTCCTTTCCGATGAACCGACTCTGCTCTTCTTCAACGAATTTGCCAATCCCTCCTGTACTGGCAGGAGCGGGGGGACAGACCCCGGGTGCAATATGGTTGCGACCCCGGGTAACCACGAGTTTGACCGTGGCACCGGTGAGCTTTTTCGGCAGGTTTACGGGGGTAATGGCAATTTGTCGATCACCCACCTCACCGATCCCTATCCCGGTTCCCGGTCAACCTATACCTGCGCCAACGTGGTATGGAAGGAGAACGGCACTACGATCTTTCCTCCCTTTGTCATACGAAACGTTAGCGGGGTGCCCATTGCATTCATCGGGGCCGATACGGTGACAACCCTTGAACGGCTGGCGCCTCACCGGGCAGATGATATCCTGTTCCTCAACGAGACGGAGTCCATCAACCGGTACGTTGCCGAAGTACGGAAGGATGGGATACATGCCATCGTTGTCCTGCTCCACGAAGGTGGGGAGCAGCAGGCCTATGAAGGTTCAACCCTTGATAAGGCTGATTTGACAGGCCGGGTCATAGGCATTGTCGCCGGTCTTGACGGGGATGTGGATGTAACTCTCTCGGGTCACACTCATGAATTTACGAATGCTTATCTTCCCAATGCTGCCGGAAAACCGGTTCTCGTTACGCAGGCCTGGAGTTACAGTAAGGGATATGCAGATGTGGACCTGACGCTTGATCCCATCAGCCGGGATATCATTCACAAATCCGCCCGGATCGTTGTTGCCTATGCTGACAGCCCGCCCGGCACCACCCCGGACCCGGAAGCGGCCGCGCTCCTGGCAAAAGCAGAGCAGGCAGTTGCGCCTGTGATCGGGAGGCAGATCGCAGTAGTCGCACATGACA
>JAURZP010000494.1 GCA_030653335.1 Methanoregula sp.
GCCTGGATCTTCCGGTAATTCTTGTAGTATCTGCACAGAGCATCACCCGCAGTGCTGCAGCTCTCGTAAAAGGATTTCAGGCATTTGATCCTAAAATCCGGATTGTGGGTGTAATTCTTAATAATGTGAAAGGCGGCTCCCACAAGGCAAAAGCAGTTGCGGCCATTGAGCACTATTGTGGCGTGCCGGTCCTTGGTGCAATCCCCCGGATGGAAGAGATGCAGCTGACGATGCGCCATCTGGGACTGGTGCCCTACCGTGAAGGGGCAGGAAAAGGAGATTTTGATACAAGGATTCAGACAATCACCGAAATGATCGGGCAGTACGTGGATCTTGAGCAACTGCTCTCCTTAATGAAAGAGGATGATATTCCTTTACAGGCTTTCCCATCCTTTGAAAGAACAATAGAACCGGATGTAAAGATTGGTGTGGCATTCGATGAGGCGTTCAACTTCTACTATGCCGATCTCTTTGATGTGCTTTTATCATTGGGTGCAGAGCCGGTGATGTTCAGCCCCGTCCATGATAGTCTTCCTGAGGCTGACGGTTATATTATTGGCGGCGGGTACCCGGAACTCTATGCCCGCGAACTTGAAGCAAACCAGAAGATGAGGAATGCGATCTGTGCGGTATCAAAGAATGGGACGCCTGTCTATGCCGAGTGCGGAGGTCTCATGTATCTCACCGATCGCATTGTCTTAAACGCCGGCTGGCAGGGTGCTGCAGAGGAACAGCGCTTTGCGATGTGCGGGGTTTTTTCCGGTGAGACCCGGATGCCTGCCCGCAGGGTTGTCAGTTATGTAACAGGAACAAGTGATGCATCCTCTCCAGTCGGCGCAGCACAATTCCATGGACATGAGTTTCACCACTCTGATGTGGTGTTGTCCCCGGATACGCATTATGCTTATAATCTTAGCCGTGGTATCGGTATCCGTGACAATCTCGATGGGGCAGTCATTGACAACACACTTGGCAGTTATACCCACCTGCATCCGGTAGGAAATAAGGGTATGCTTAAACATTTTGTCCAATTATGCAGGAAGAATAAAGGAGTCTGATTCTTTGATTTATGCAGGGACTCTGTTTTATGGGACATTTTTTACCATTTTTCATTATTTCTGATGTGAAAAAAACACATTGTCTGGATAACGTTATTGTTTGTCAGATCTTGTTAACGATTTGAATTATTCCGGATATTTTTTTTGCGGGATGTAATTTTTTTGTCCAATAAACCAGCATAAAAGAATAAACTACAAAAACTTCCGCGATCCAAAAGAAACTATGATCATATATTATGATGGAAAATATGTGACCGACGATCAGGCAAAAGTCTCTGTGTTTGATCACGGGTTTCTGTACGGGGATGGTGTGTTTGAAGGTATACGCGCTTACAATGGTAGAATATTCCGGTTAAAAGAACATCTCGACCGTCTCTTTGATTCAGCAAAGACTATTGATATTCATCCTCCGATATCAAAAGAAGAGTTGGCTGAAGTTATCTGTGAAACGCTAAGAAAAAATAATTTAACCAATGCGTACATTCGCCCGATCATCACCAGAGGTGTTGGCGATCTTGGACTTGACCCGCGCAAATGTCCAAAGCCATCGGTTATCGTTATCGCTGTCACATGGGGTGCGATGTACGGGGATCTGTACGACAAGGGCTTAAAGGGTGTTACGGTTTCTGTGCGTCGCAATCCCGCAGAATCCATGCCCCCAAATGTCAAGAGCCTGAATTACTTAAACAACATCCTTGCAAAGATCGAGGCGAATTATAAAGGAGGAGATGAAGCCATCTTCTTTGATACAAACGGTTACCTGTCTGAAGGTTCCGGCGATAATCTATATATCGTGAAAAATGGTGAGATTATCACCCCGCCAACGCTCAACAATCTCCGGGGAATTACCCGGATGGTGTTAATTGAGATGGCAAAATCACTGGGTATAACAGTAAAAGAACAGAATATCGGGTATTTTGATCTTTATACCGCAGATGAGATGATCTGCACCGGGACTGCTGCTGAAGTTGCACCGATCACATGGGTGGACGGGCGCACAATCGGTAGCGGGAAACCCGGACCGATCACACGGCAGCTCATGGCCTCCTTTAAATTGGTAACAGAGACAGAAGGCTATCCTATCAATAAAAATTAATTTTTTTTCGTTAATTCTAAACAAAATCCCAAATGGCATTGTAAATTACGTTTTTCCCTCCATAATCTATTTATAAATCGCAGGGTAATAATAGAGAGCAACTCGCTGCTATAGTGTAGTCCGGCCAATCATGCGGGCCTTTCACGCCCGCGACTGGGGTTCGAATCCCCATAGCAGCACTTTTAATCTGAAGGTTCTATTCTCAAAATCATGTTCACGAGAGCAACTGCCAAAAAAATTTCCTGAAGGGTATTCCTTTTTTTTTGGTAAGAATCGATACTGAAACTGATTTTTAAAAAAATAAAAAAAAGTGAGTGTTCAAATCCTATGCCGTTCCGGTTGAATTCACAGCTGTTGTTCCCACAGGAGTGACCGTAGGACTTACGGTTTGAGAAATATCAGGTGATGGCGTAGGTTTTGGTTTGAGATCAACCTGAATATCGATCATACCTCTGGGTGATTTTGTTGTATCACTGCCACTCAGCACACCATTTTTATACACTTCAATGGCCAGCGTATTGGATGAACCATCCATTTTCTGGATGGATGCGACTACAGGACCGTAAATGGTCGATACCGGATAGAAATGATCACCGGTATCTTCTACCGGCAACTGGCTGCCCGCAGTACCAATTGTACCACTGTATTTGCCAGAGTAAGTAATCCGCACCCAGACACCATTTTGCGGTATGGCAAATTGAGGTTGCGTAGTCGGGGTTGGGACTTCCACTTGTGTGATAACAGGTGTGAGGGTCGGAACCGGAGTAGCAATTTGGGTAATAACTGTGGGAATGGGTGTAATTGCCGGTGTAGTCACAGCAGCTGCCGGAATTGTTCCTAATGAATTTGAGAACAGAACGATCCCACCAATAACTATTAAGATCACAATTGCCAGCGCTGCAATCGTGATGGTTTTTCCTTTTTTTGGTGGAAGTGATGGGGGTGCTGGCGCTTCTACCGGTGGTGGAGAAATAGGAGTCGCATCGGCAGGCACCGCTTCTCCGGAAGGAGACTGTGCAGGTGACTCTGGCGGCGGGACTGGGACCGGAGGTTCAACGACCGGGGTCTCTATTACCGGGGTTGGAGCCGGATAGTGACGGGGGACAAGTGGTGCGGGTTCACTGCTGCGGGGTTTTGAATCTTCAATCAACGGTTCTATCGAGTGAATAACCTCATCAAGCGTGCGATCTTTACGTTCTCCACCCAGACCAAAGACAGGATGTGTCTGCATCTGCACCTGGGGTATAACTGATGGGACTGCAACCTGTGGCGTTACTACCGGTGGAGCTACAGATGGTGGCGCTACAACAGGCGGAGTTGAAATGATTGCCGGTGAAACGGCTGGAACTTCAATTGAACTCACTACCGGTGTTCCGCAACGGTTGCAAAACACAGAATCCGGAGGGACACGGCTGCCGCACCGCGAACAGAAAGAACCGATAGGAAGTGATGTTGTCTCAATGGGTCGTGGCATTGCCGGTGCTGATTCAACAATATTTCTTATGGGCCGTGTGATCTCTATCTTCTTCTTTGGAGATGAGGCCGCAGAACTTGTGGGGGGGGGAGCGACTACAGGGTTTGTTTGAGACAGAGAAACGGACTCTGTTGTATCAGGAATTTCCGGGTAATTATCAGAAGATGAGATCTGCACTGATAGTGCCTTTAACCAGTCATCCCGTTCCCGTTTTCGCTCGCCACTGGCAACGCGCGGGAAAGTGAGGATCATCTGGCGCGCGGTACCTCCCACAGATAAGATAGAGAACGTGAGGATGGGATCCCGGATTGCATTCTCCCCTCCATCTACAGTCCTGATATTTGTCATCAGGATTTCCTGCGGTGGGATAAGACCTTTCTTACCGTCGATAAGAATAAGGCGCTTATTCGTGAGAACTGCCTCAAACACAACCGATTTTACTTTGATATTATGAGCCTGTAGGATCACAGACTCATCACTGCCCAATTCTGGAAAAACCATATTACCCCTTTTACTATTATTTAGGTTATCTTCATAAAATAAGGATTTGCAAAAAAAACATGACTTTTAATAAAAATCAAAGATATTCCAGGTCATTCATGTATGGACGGAGCACAGGGGGAACCTGCACGCGGCCATCCGGTTCCTGGAAATTTTCAAGAATTGCACGCATGACG
>JAURZP010000501.1 GCA_030653335.1 Methanoregula sp.
CTTGACCTTTTAAGAAGGCAAATAAAGTCAAATGATTCCATGGGAGGGTACATTAAGTGACACGAACAAATGCTTGCAATTTTCTGGTCGATTTCACCGCTAACAAGGTATTCAAAGACATTGTTCGTGATGGGGCGAAAATCCCCTTTTGCAGGGTAACGGGTTTCGTTAGGTCCGCGCCAGGATCTCGACCTGCAGATGGGGTGAGGTTTCTGTGCTATGGCACAAAGGCATATATTGTGTTTGCTGCTGTCCAAAGAGGAACACGTGCATATGTGATCTCCCACGTGCAAACACGCACGGACACCAAGGGGAATTATTTTACGGAATTTGTTATTGAGGACATTCAATTCATTCGTGGTTGGAACGAAGAAGAACTTGCCAGGAAAACACAAGAATTAATCGATATCGGAGCCATGTCCGAAACTGAGGAAGACGCGGAGTACAAACTGGTGACAAGTGAAGTGCTCGAGTATGAAGAATAAATCCGAATACGCACTGTTGATTGTTTTAGGATTCCTGATAATTTTTGGCTTGATCGGCTGGGCCGTATCCCCGGAAGACGAAAGCGGACAACCCTTGCTTTTGTTGCCCGGTGTGAAAGAAGTGGAAGAATATCGCAGGAAAGCAAACAGCTGGACCGAAGACATGAAACTGCTGGATGGTCGCCTTGCTGTTCTGCTTAACGGAAACACCAGCAGCCTGTACACCCAATCAAAGAACGCGCAAGACCTTTTTTCGGATTATGTTGCGCTTGTTCAGGATATCGAAAATACCGAAGCTCCTGCAGCACTCACCGGATTGAAGAACATGCTATCCAACTCCTCTATTGCATATATCAATGCTTGCCAGTCTGTACTGAATTGGGTCAGAAATACCTCTGCCGAAAACCTTGTTTACACCGAACAACTTGTCGAAACTGCCAAAGACCTTCTTCGTGAATTGGAGTCCTCTCCGTGGATGGATTAGAGCTGAGGGTCGCATCAATACAGGCAATTGCCGACAAGGAGCGTGAACTCAAAAACACCTACATTGCGGACAGGAAAAAGGCTAACGAGATCTTGCGTGCGTATCAGCGTCTTCTGTCCAGGGAACACGGGCTGGAATCCCCCGCTAATTGTGCGGACTCTG
>JAURZP010000506.1 GCA_030653335.1 Methanoregula sp.
TGGCGAGATTGCGCATGATCGTGAGGATATATGACTGTTGAGAGAGGGCGAGGTGAGAGGTCGGCTCGTCCAGCAACAGTCCCTTTGTGTCCTGCGAACGCGCACGGGCAAGGAGCACCCGCTGCCACTCTCCGCCACTCAGTGCCCGGATCGACCGGTCCTTCAGATAGGTGATGCCGGTCTCTTCGAGCACCGCATGACACCGGGCATAATCGGCCGGGGTGAGTGCGGCAAACCGGCTGGTCCGGGCATACCGTGCCATCAAAACGACCTGCATCACCGTGTACGAGAACGGGCGTTCCTCATCCTGCGGAACAAACCCGAGTGCCATGCCCAGTTCTGCCGGGGTGAAGTCAGCAACGGATTTTCCCTCCAGTTCAAGGATCCCACTGGCCGGAATCACGCGGCTGAACGCCTTGAGAAGCGTGGTCTTGCCTGAGCCATTCGGTCCGATGATACCGGTGAACGTTCCCGGTGCAAATGCACAGCTGACCGATTTTACAATTTCATGCCTTCCATAGCCGGCATGGAGATTCTCTGCATTGATACTGTGCCGGCCGGTCATGTGACCTCACCCCTCTTGTGGATCAGCCAGATGAAGAACGGCGCCCCGATGAATGCGGTGATGATGCCTACCGGCAAATCGGAGAAGAAGGTACGGGCGAGCGTGTCCGATATCACGAGAAGGATTCCCCCGGCAAGGATACACGCGGGGATGACCACGCGGTTGTCCGGGCCAAGGAGCATTCGGACGATGTGGGGGGTGACCAGGCCGACAAAACCGATCGACCCAGCAATCGAGACGGCACCGGCAACAAGCAGGGTGCTGCCACCGAGCACTGCCCATCGGGCCCGGGTCGCATCGATGCCGAGATGAGCGGCTGTTTCTTCGCCGAGCGAGAGGGCGTTTAAGTCCCGGCCCATGAAGAAGAGGAGCAGGCCGGCCGGAAGGAGGATGCAGGCCATGAGAATCGCATCGGATGGCGATGCGTTCCAGAACCCCCCCATGAGCCAGAATATGATCTGGTGGACGTTCTGGCCAGCGATAGCGATCAGGAACGAAACGATGGCTGAGAAGAAGAATGATACCGCGATACCGGTAAGGAGCAGGGTCTCAATGGAAATCACACCCCGCCGCCCGGCAATCGACCAGACAATCAGGATCGCTGCGACAGCGCCAATCCATGCGAAGATCGGAACGAAGAAGCCACCGAGAAATACGATCGCAAGGGACGCTCCCAGTGCGCCTCCGGATGATGTACCGAGAATATACGGATCTGCCATCGGGTTCCTGAAGAGCGCCTGCATCGCGGCACCGGCAACCGCGAGGCTTGCACCGACAAAGAAGGCAGCAAGCACTCTCGGTAGCCGGATGCCGCCTACGATATCAGCAGCGCCAGGTGCTGTTGAGACAAAACCGAACCCGGCCGGGCCGGTGAAGGTGCAGAGTACGATGGTCAGGATCGCAGCGACCGTCAGGCCGATGATAAGCGGGATGGTGCGGGTCAAAGGGTGGAATCACTCCGTAATATTTTTGGTTTAACAATTCACGGTTCAGGGATAATCTGGTGCCACATGTCGTTTGAACCGGCGGAAGCAGCCGTTCAGGCTTGATAGCAGTCTGCTGGTCGCCCGGCACGACCGGTCACCATCACGACAATTTTCCGGTGAACAATCGGTTGCCGTAGTTATGTCTCCCGTTATGCTGCCCTTCCTATGAGATTGCGCTCCTGTGTCAGGGCAAAGCGGATAAAAGCATCGCCATCCGAGAGAGCTTCGGCATCGATCGATTTCTCATCAGCAGTATCCGAACGGAACATCCGCACGCTGTCGCTTTCCTGCGCCGGGCAGGAGTACCGGACTTCGAGCGGGTTCTCGTGCCCGTGCAGACCTGGTTTGCGGGTGTAGTTGTAGGCAAAAGCTACTGCCCACTGGTCGTCCTGCATATCGACATATACTGTGCTTACGAGCGGCTGGTTGTTGTGCCGGATCAGCACTTCGTCTTCGAATTTTTCTATGAGTTGCCGTGTTGCTGCCTGTGGTTTGAATCCAAATATTTTTGACATAGTCTTCCTCCTTTTAATGATTTTTATTTTGTTTTTTCTTTTCAACATTTTGCATGACGGGGAAACCCCCACTGTTTTTTCACTTAAACACAGTTTGGTATTATTTTCCTCCCTGATTTCGCAACGATTATAAGTTTCATCGTTTGTTTTCGTACTCATTTCATGCGGTTTAAATACAATGATTTAGATCAATTATATTTGTTCTAACTAAAATAAACTGTTGTTAAGTGAAAATTTTACAATTGTCAATTTACAAGAAGT
>JAURZP010000512.1 GCA_030653335.1 Methanoregula sp.
TAGAGGTTATCCATGGTATCTGCTTTTTTAATACAGACGGACTGACCGTAGGGCAGATCGGTAACAACAGAATCGATCGAATGATCCTGGAATGGTAAACCGGTGGCATCAGCAAGCATGAGTGACGCATGTAAAACATTCTGCCGGCATCCCAGCACCATCAGGGGATCGAAATCACTACCAATTGCCAATGCCCCAAGCAACTCTGCTTCAATAAGAATTCCGCCAGTCCCGCAGAATGGATCGAGAACGCGATCTCCAACCTGAACTCCTGCGATATTTGCCAGCGTCCGCGCCATTCTTGGCATCATCACACCCGGGTGAAAAAAGTTGCGCTTCCCGGGATTTCTCACATCATAACCGGAACGGTTAATCGAAAATAGGACTTTCCCAAAATAACACTTGTCTTCTGACAGGATTGCACGATACTCAGTTTCAGGGTTGTTCAAAGATACCGGGCCGGAAATCATATCACCAATTAACCGTTCGAATTCCTGTTGCGATTGGGAATTGTGTTCATTGCACCTGCCATGGATTTTTTTTGCCCGTCCGGCAAATGTGCTGGTTGTAGTGATAGCCAGTTCTTTGAGTAAATTTTTAAATGCCGGAATTTGGGGTTCACAATCCCCAAGATATTTAAGCACTACCTGTGTCATGGCAAGTCGTTTTGCATCTTCCGGGTGAGGGCAGTCAACAACAGCAACCTGCAGGCGCTCCTCAAGAATAGTGCCGACACAGGCAAGTTCTGCAAAGGGCAGTGTCGGATTCTCTCCAGAAAGCTCAAAGAGCAGCTTCATCCTTATCCCATTACATTCAGGAACTAAAAATAAGTGCGTAAAAATATGAAAAAAAACAATGGAGTGAAAAATTTACTAATGTTTTCCTTTTTTCTTTCCCATGATGCCTGAGAAAAATCCCCCGCCAGGATTGGAACTGCCTTCGAGATCGGCAAGTTTCTGGTAAAGATCTCTCTGTTCACCACTCATGGATTTTGGCGTAACAATTTTTACTCTTACGAGCAGATCCCCGGGATGCCCGCGACGCTTTACTCCTTCGCCTCCAAGTTTTAATGCAGAATTATACTGTATTCCTGCAGGAACTTTGAGATCGATATGACGTTTGTCAATGGTTTCGATCTCTACTGATGTACCAAGAGCTGCCTGTGCCGGGCTGATCTCAATCGAGGTCTCAAGATTATCCCCAGTTCTTACAAACCGGTCATGGGTCTGGACGTACACTTCGATGAACAAGTCGCCATTGGCAGCCCCGTAATCCCCGGCTTCTCCATATCCTTCCATGCGAAGCCGCATACCATTGTCAATCCCTGCCGGGATATGCACAGAGACTTTTCTCTTCACGCGGGTATGACCGGAACCCCGGCAGGTTTTACAAACCTTCTCAGGGATTTTGCCTTTTCCACCACACTGTGTGCAGGGCGTCATGCGGACAAACTGGCCAAAGGCTGAGTTGGCGGTCTGTCGCATCTGACCGGTTCCCCCACAGCGGGGACAAGTGTTGAGTCGTTTTGTCTCACTGCCGGAACCACTGCAGGCCGTGCACGGTTCGGTATGCATCACTTCGATCTCACGATCCATACCAGAAACTGCATCCTCAAGCCGGATCTGGATGCGCATGAGAAGATCTGCGCCCGGCTGGGGGCCTGAGCGCCGTTGTCCCCCGCCAAAGAAATCAAAGATATCTCCAAAACCAGAGAAGTCAGAAGAGAATCCTCCGCCGCCATGCCCTCCGCCCGTATAGGAGCCTTTTGAGGCATTGGTGAATGTCTCGTGACCCATGTTATCATACTGGCCTTTCTTTTGTTCATCCGAAAGGACGCTGTAGGCTTCGTTGATCTTCTTGAACTTCTCTTCGGCTCCCGGTTCTTTGCAGACATCCGGGTGATATTTACGGGCGAGGTTGCGGTAGGCTTTCTTTACTTCCTTTTCATCGGCATTCCGTGGTATGCCTAGAGTCTCGTAATAATCTCCTGCGCCCATAATTTAATTCACTCTTCTTTTACCTTGTAATCGGCATTGACGACATTGTCATCTTCTTTGGTATCCGGGTTTGGCGGAGAGCCGGCACCAGCAGACTGTTGCTGTTGAGCTGCCTGCTCTGCCTGAACCTTCTGATAGATCTTGGTTGTCACAGCATATACTGCTTCGGTGAGTGCTTCCATGGTCTTCTTGATCTCATCGAGATTATCATCTGCCAGTGCTTTTTTCACAGCCGCAGCGCTCTCTTCAACCTTTGTTTTGTCTTCAGGTTCGAGCTTGTCACCACTCTCTTTGAGCATCTTCTCGGCAGTGAAGACTGCTGTGTCGGCCTGGTTGTGCAGCTCGATCTCATCGCGTTTCTGTTTGTCTTCGTTCTCAAACATTTTTGCGGCATCCATCATCTTCTTGATATCTTCATCAGAGAGTTTTTTGTCGCCTTTGATGGAGATGTTCTGCTGGTTGCCGGTGCCAAGGTCCTTTGCAGACACATGGATGATACCGTTCGAATCGATATCGAATGTGACTTCAACCTGTGGAATACCACGAGGAGCCGGAGGAATCCCCGTCAACTGGAATTTGCCGAGGGTGAAGTTGTCTTTTGCAAGCGCACGTTCTCCCTGGACTACATGGATCTCAACACTTGTCTGGCCATCAGCTGCCGTTGAGAAGATCTGGCTTTTGCGTGTCGGGATTGTTGTATTGCGCTCGATGAGTTTTGTTGCTATGCCACCTAGAGTCTCGATACCGAGAGTTAGCGGCGTTACATCCAGGAGAACAATATCTTTTGTCTCTCCTGTCAGGACTGCGCCCTGGATACCTGCACCGAGTGCCACACATTCATCCGGGTTAAGTCCCTTGTCGGGTTCTTTTCCGAGCAGTTTTTTAACTGTATCCTGGACGAGCGGGACTCGCGTTGATCCCCCTACGAGCAGGACGTGGTCTATATCTTTTGGCTCAAGTTTTGCATCACTGAGTGCCTGCTTGACCGGGCCAACAGTGGATTCAACCAGATCGCCAATCAGTTGTTCGAGTTTTGCCTTGGTGAGATCGATGTTCAAGAACTTCGGGCCACTCTTGTCCTGCGTGATGTAGGGCAGGTTGATGTTGGTGCTCTGGCGCTGCGAGAGTTCGATCTTTGCATTCTCTGAAGCATCGCGCAGGCGCTGCATGGCATATGGATCCGTGCGCAGGTCGATACCTTCTTTCTTCTTAAATTCCTCAACAAGATAATCGGTGACCCGCTGGTCGAAGTCGTCTCCACCGAGATGATTATTGCCGGCCGTGGATTTTACTTCAAAGACGCCGTCTCCGAGCGTGAGGATGGAGACATCAAACGTGCCGCCACCGAGATCGTAGACAAGAACGGTCGCATCCTGTTCCTTGTCAATGCCATATGCAAGCGCGCTTGCGGTAGGCTCATTGATGATACGCATTACATCCAATCCGGCGATCTTGCCGGCATCCTTGGTTGCCTGCCGCTGGGCATCATTGAAATATGCCGGGACTGTGACAACAGCCTTTGTGATCTTCTCGCCAAGATATGCCTCTGCATCAACTTTTAGTTTTTGCAGGATCATAGACGAGATCTCCTGAGGGGTGTAATTCTTATCATCGATCTTGATCTTTTCAGTAGTGCCCATCTTCCGTTTGATGGACTGGATCGTTCTCTGCGGGTTGGTCACGGCCTGCCGCTTT
>JAURZP010000523.1 GCA_030653335.1 Methanoregula sp.
GATCTGCGCACCAGTGCCCCACCATGAAGACTGCTGCAAGGACAATACCCCCAGAAAGCCCGACGATCACCATCGCGCTGCCTATGGTGAGCCACCAGATCCAGAAATAGGGATTTGCTACACTGGTGACCAGCCCGGCAAGGTAAGGGTTGCTGACTGTTCCCGTTACCGGGCCGTTTAAGGAAGCACCCCGGCTTCCCATTATCGTGAGCGTCCCAAATACGATCAGGGCAATCCCGCCAATCAAAGCAATAGCTGTGGTGTAATGAAGGGCGAGTGTTGCAAGCCCAAGGACAATCAGGACAAAGATGACACTTTCGGCGATCATATGACCCAGGGTCACTTTCGGGCCGATCTTCCAGTCACCGGCAATCGATGCATTGATCGTAGCAACCAGCGTAGGCCCGGGAGCAAGAGCACCAGTAAGACCGATCACCAGCCCGAGAAGAAATGTCTGAAATATTTCATACATAGGTGCTGTCCGTGATAGTGATGATGTGATTAAGTGTGCGGAAGGGGGCAATAAATACCCGGTAAATAAGGGTAAAGACCGGGCACGTTGGAAGGCTATGGTATCTTTATATTTTCTCAGTGGACGATATGTATCCATGCTCGATGTACAGCAGATCACACTTGCTTTTTTAGACAGGCGGCTGCAGGTACATCCCGACGTAGTGCGGTATATTCTGGAACAGGATGAACCTGACCTGATCGAGCGCATCATTGCAGGTGTGCCAGACCATGCGATCGTGGTCTCGGCTCAGCACATCCCCGGCATGACCGTCACCCGGGACGGCACCCGCTTTCTCACCGACCCCCACGTGGAAGTGATCAGTGGATCTGCCGGAACTTCCGGGCCCATAAACGGTACCGGTGATTATCTCCACTATTTCCGCGACCGTTACACCAGACTGGGAGGAATGATCAGGAGCCGGTGCAGCGCCATGCCCATAGAGGCACTGACGCGTTCCAACCGCTACCGGCAGGAGGAGTGTACCATCATCGGGATGGTCACGGAAGTCAAGACAACAACAAACGGGCACCGGATAGCCGAGATCGAGGATTCATCGGCAAATATTACTGTGCTCTTTTTAAAAGATCGCCCGGTCTTTCCTGAAGCGGAGCGGATTATCCACGACGAAGTCATTGGAGTGAAGGGCAAGCTCTCCAGTGACGGGAAGCTCTTCTTTGCCGAGCTGCTCTACCGCCCGGACATCCGCATAGACAACACCCCGTTCAAGAGTGAAAAGCCGGGAAAAGCAGTCTTCATTTCAGATGTTCATGTGGGCAGTGACACATTTTTAGCGGAAAGCTGGAGCCGCTTTTCCGACTGGCTCTCGGATTCGGATTTCTCTTACCTGTTGATTGCCGGTGACCTTGTGGATGGTATCGGTATCTATCCCGGGCATGAAAATGAACTGACAATAAAAAACATCTACGAGCAGTACGAGGCGTTCGGTGCGATGATGCGCAACCTGCCCTCGCGGATGAAAATTATCATATCGCCCGGCAACCACGATGTGGTGAGGGGGGCAGAGCCACAGCCTGTGTTACCGGAATTATTCATCAAAAAATTCCCGGACAATTGTATTCTTGTAGAGAACCCTGCGCTTGTCAACCTGCAGGGTGTACGGGTGCTGATGTATCACGGGCGATCGATCGATGATATGATCGGTCTCATCCCCGGGGCATCCTATGCGCAGAGCGGACTGATAATGCAAGAGATGCTCCAGCGCCGTCATCTTGCTCCGGTGTACGGCCGGAAAACCCCGATTGCTGCAGGAAAGACCGACCGTATGATCATCGATCCGCTGCCAGAGATTCTCCATACCGGCCATGTCCATATCAAGGGGATTACAAATTACAGGGGTGTGCTTGGCATCAATGCCGGTACCTGGCAGTCCCAGACCAAGTTCCAGAAGCAGATGAACGTGAACCCGACACCTGCGCTTGCCATTGTAGTCAACCTGCAGACGCTGCAACCGGAAACTTTCACGTTCGCGTGAAAAATCACAACCCTCAAGTATTTTGATTCGCAATATCCGTCAATGGAAACCGGTGCACGAAAACCAGAGGCTGACCGATGAACGCCAATACCCGTTTTAAGAATCGGGATCTCCTCTGGAATGCAGCAATCCTTGGAACAGCTGCAGCGGCACTTCTCGCAAATTTTACCGGACTCCTTTTTGGGATCTCAACTGGCATCCCCCATCTCCTGTACATTCCGGTTGTGATTGCCGCATACCAGTACCCGCGCAGGGGAACCATCATTGCAGGGGGCATAGGAGTGATCTACCTTCTCATGGTAATCCTCCTTGCCGGAACCTCTCTGGCCATTCTTATCGATGCGCTGCTGCGCACACTTGTCATTGTCGTGATCGGGTGGCTTATCGCTACACTTACCATCCGCATCCGCGAACAGGAAGTGCTCTACAAAGGTCTCTTTGACCATTCGGAAGGTGGCAGCATTCTTGTTGCTGATATTGACAGCAGCCGGGCGATTGAAGAGATTAACTGGAAAGCTGCTGATCTTCTCAAACGAAATGCTGCTGACCTTAAAGGCACTTCAATTGCAACCATCTGGGGCGGGGATGGAGTAGATGAATTTTTCAACCGGCTCTCCAGCAATGGCGCAGTATACGCAACTGAGACGAATTTCTCTCTACCGGATGAGAACTCGTTTATCGTGCTGGTCTCTGCTGCATCGCTCCCCGGTAAGCGGGCGATCCTCACATTCTTCGATATAACGAACCGTGTCCAAGCCGAGCATGCCTTGAAGGCAGCTAACGACAAACTCAGCATCCTGTCACGCTTCTCGGCAGACCATCTCCACCGGTCGGTCGACCTGATCCTGGAGACGGTAGATGAAGCTGATACCAACTGCGAGGATTCCGGGATACGAACGTATATCGATCGCATCCGGACGCTGGCTTGGAACGTTGCCCGCCAGCTCTTCCTCACCGAGACCTATAAGGATCTCGGAACACTCCCACCGGTCTGGATGAGTGTGCAGCAGACGCTTGAGTCTGCCCGCCTTCCCTCAGATGATGACACGGTCTCGATCCGGTGCTGGGCAGGACGCCTCGAAGTCTATGCAGATCCGCTCTTTTCCGATGTCCTTACCCATCTCCTCGAAAATTCACTACGGCATGGAGGAGGCACGGTAAAAAATATTGTCGTTACGTATCACGAGACCGCTGAAGGACTTGACCTCTGCTTAACAGACGATGGTATTGGGATTCCGGCAGGAAAGAAACAGCAGATATTCGAATACGATGCCGGGGGACACGCGGGGATCGGACTCTTCATCTGCCGCCAGATCGTGGAGGTGACCAATATGACC
>JAURZP010000528.1 GCA_030653335.1 Methanoregula sp.
GACGAGCGTTCGATCGCCATCTCCCAGAAAGCCGCTTTCCATACCCTTGAGGTATTATGGGTGGTCTTTTTCACGTTCAGTCTTGGTTTTATTGTCTGGACCAGCAGCAATTTTTTCGGCCTTGAGCGGACATCGACATTCCGGTTTATGCGTGAGCACCCCCCATCGGATATGGTGTTTGGCCGGCCGTTCTTAAACCCCGGGTTTATCCAGCTCCTCTTCCTGTGCATGATCATCTTCCTCTATGTCGGCTTTAAGTTCTATTACGTGCGGAAGTACGGCGGGGAGGATTCAGATGAAGAATAGCATCAAGGTGTTCCGTGCAAAGGCAAATATCACGCAGGAGCAGCTGGCAACAGCCCTCGGGGTATACCGCCAGACAATCATCGCGATAGAAAAAAGCAAGTATGTCCCGTCCCTTACCCTCGCGTTCAAGATTGCACGGCATTTTAACGTGAATGTCGAAGAGATCTTCGAATGCGAAGAATCAGATCTCAAGTAATTCCCTCTCTTACAATTCTCCGTTTTTACCGGTTCCTGGAACAATGTATTTTCAATGATACAAAAAGTAACTTTTAAATTACATTAAGTAATACATAAGTTACGTAAGCGGTGACCTGCACATGACAAAAATCTGCAGCACTCCGCTTCAATGAAGAGGAACACCCATGAAAACACCAAAACTGTATTTCGGCGCTCTTGCGCTCTTCTGTACTGTCGCGCTGGTCATCGGCACGGCTGGTGCAGCAGCAGTATCAGGCCCTGACAGCAGCTGTTTCGGCAACAAGACCGCACATGGAGGAGGACCGGTAAAAATGCTCGATCGCCTCGAAGAGCGAGGCATTGATGTATCCGCTATCCGTGCGGCTGTTGTGAGTGGAGATATGAATATCGTCCACACGCTGATGCAGCAGTTCATGGAAACGCACAGGGATCTCATACCCGGTCGGAATGCAACCGAAAGGAATACACCCGGATTTGGACCCGGTATGATGGAAAAACGTCTTGCCAAACTTGAAGCAAAAGGGTATGATGTATCCGCTATCCGTGCGGCTGTTGTGAATGGGGATATGAACACCGTCCACACTCTTATGCAGCAGTTCATGGAAGCGCATAAGGAGCTCATGCCCGGTCGGAATGCAACCGGAAGGGATAACCGCGGCTCCGGATCCGGCATGATGGAAAACCGTCTCGCCCAGCTTGAAGCAAAAGGGTATGATGTCTCAGCCATCCGTGCGGCTGTTGTGAGTGGAGATATGGACACCGTCCACACTCTTATGCAGCAGTTCATGGAAGCGCATAAGGACGAGCTTCCCCAGCCCAAGTCCGGCCGTAACCGTACCCAGTTAAGAAGTGTCGCCACAATCTGATACAGACCGGATTTCTGAACACCCGGGGGAAGACTCCTTCTGGGAAAGAGGGGGGAAACTTACACACCGGCGCCCCCCCTCATGCAGAAAAATTTTCCAGATTTCGCCATACTTGAAAATACTTGATCCAAGTGTACTGGCAGGAAAAATCCATTATTCCTACTGATGGGAAACAACTGGAAAATCACCCAATTATCTTATGAGTGCCCGGTACTGTCAAAGAAACATTTATCGTATTGTCGGAAAGCATCCCAGTTCGGATCTCTCATTTATATTAAAAAAAGTAACTTATAAATTACATTAAGTAAGAGTTAAATTACATAATTATTGCAAAGAGCCCCCCTTTAAAGACCATACGTATCTGAACCCTTTAAAAAAATTCGGCAGAGAA
>JAURZP010000535.1 GCA_030653335.1 Methanoregula sp.
CGTTCCGTATTTGTCGCAAGGATACCGGACGGTGCAGGGGCAGACATGCTCTTGTGTCCGGAACCAACAACAAAATCCACGCCAAGATCCTTACCGTTCACCGGCAGGATACCGACCGTGTAGGCACCATTGCAGAGCACAGGAATATCGTACTGATGGCAGACCTTTGCGATCGCTTTTACGTCATGCATGTTACCATACTGGTAATCCACATGGTCAATGAAGGCAAGGACAGGCACTCTGCCGAACTTTTTTTTCACTTCTTCGATCTTTAAAGCAGCGGCATCGGGCGTGACAATATGCTGGTCGTTTGCGGGAATCTCACAGGCAATACCCCCCGCCCCTTCCACCGCAAGAAATTCGGTGTAATGCGAGAGCGATGTGAGCAGGACCGGATCTCCCTTCTGAACGTACGTGTGGGCAACTGCCTGAAATCCCCTGCGTGCACCGGGCACAGTGCGGACATCATCCATGTTCAACCATGCAGCAACATCCTTGTGGAACTCTGCAATCGGAGGTTTACTGATATAGTCGAGCCGGTTGGGCTTTCGGCAGTTGTCACAGACCGAGTATCCGTCACCGTATGCAATCACAGCTTTCATTGCATCTCCAGTGAGCCTGCCCCCGGCCTGGATTGGATCGATATTGATTGCGAGTTCATCAACCTGTCGCGCTTCGATACCACTTGCGCATCTCATTTCAGCATCTCCGTCTTTAATGAAGCAACCTGCCGTTCGAGATTTTCTAAAAGCCGCTTTGCCTCAACCCGCTGTTTTTCATCGAGATCGTGCTGCGGTGCGGTCTCTCTTAAGATTACCCGGAGATCAGTAAGAGTGAAAAGTGCCTGGAACGTTATGTCAACTGCCCGTTTTGACAAATGAAATCACCTGCTTAGTATCTGGACTGCCATAAATTTAAGTAACCGCTTTTTTTAAATTCCTCAATGCTGGATATATCGTATCTTGAACCAGACCCCGTTCAGGAAGGAGTAACTATTGGCATTTACCTGTCAGCAATGCGGGAAGTGTTGCAGTTCCATGGGCGAGATCATCGAAATACTTGAAGAGCTGGATCCTTTTTTCTTCCGGATAAAATTTACAGTTACCGGTGAAGAGCGGGTCGTATCAGTTGACCCGGATAAACGGGCATTGTTCCATTTGCACGACGATAAAACATTGCCGCCGATGGCATGCCCGTTCCTGCGACAGACCAGCAATAAAAAGTATGTGTGCGCTGTCCACACATCCCGCCCTGAACTCTGCTGCCGGTATTCCTGCTATCGCATTCTCGTGCTTGACTCACAGGAAAGAACGGTGGGAAGGGTGACTGATGCTACCCGTTATTTCATTACTGGAGATGCTGACCTTCGCAGGCTCTGGAACAGGGAGATTGCCTGTGTTAAAATTCTGGATGAAAAATGCTGGGAAGAGCATGTGGAACAAACGCTCATCCGCTCAGGATACCGCGTAATACGTTGAGAAGTATCGGCGCAGGATTTTGTAACTTAAAAGATGCAGTCGGAAAATAAAAAACAAAAACCCTGGAAAATTTCAGTTAAAGCCGGCACCTTTCTTTAAGTTCCAGCGCGTTTAACCTGATGTGAACATGCATGATGAATTTTTGGTATTGTCCTCGAATAGCATACTTTATTAATCAAATGAACAGAATACTCTTGGGAGCAACCATGGCAAGACCAAGAGGCTTGATTGAAGTTGTTTGTCAGAATCCTGATTGTGATTATTTTCAGAAAGAAGGTGGAAAAGATATCATCAAACGAGGACCTGATGCAAAAACCGGACACCAACGGTACTATTGTTATCATTGTAGAAAATTTTTCATGGAGACGAAAGGGACGCCATTATTCAACAAAAAACTCACGGAAAGTGAAATTATCAATATTTGCAAACATTTTGTAGAAAAAAATGGGATACGAAGTATTGAAAGAATAACTGGACATCATCGAGACACGATTGGAAATTTATTAAAGGATGTTGCAGAACAGGCAAAACAAATGAATGAATTTCTTATTCAAAATGTTGGATTGAGCACAATCGAATGTGATGAATTTTGGACATTTGTAAAAAAAAACAAAAGAAAGTTGTCGATCCAGGCTCAGAATCAGATTTCGTTGGCGATGCATGGATCTTTACCTGCATAATACCAGGATCATATTTCCTGATTTCATTTGCTGTTGGTAAACGTACTTATCAACCTAAGCTCCCGAATTTTTTAGGCACTCGATAAAATTTTTCTACCCAATTATCATTTCTTATCGAATTTTATCGCTAATAATCGCTTCAAACCGGAATGTTTTTATAATTTAATGTGCCTATATATTATTAGGTGCACTATGGAACCGATTCACCGAATCAAAAAGATTAAGGGTATCGAGTATTGGTACGAAGTGACCCCCTATTATGACC
>JAURZP010000538.1 GCA_030653335.1 Methanoregula sp.
AAGAGGCAAACGCCGGCATCGAAACGATCGTCTGCATTACTGAGCATATCCCCGTTCACGACACGATGAAGGCAGTCGCGTACGCAACCATGCAGGGTTCATCGGTCATCGGTCCCAACTGCCCCGGGCTGCTCTCGCCCGGCGAAGTGAAGATGGGAATCATGCCCTCGGGCCTTTTCTCACGCGGAAATGTGGGTGTCATCTCCCGGAGCGGGACACTCACTTATGAAGTCGTTGACGAGCTCACCCGGGCCGGTATCGGCCAGAGCACCGTTGTCGGTATTGGCGGTGACCCGGTGATTGGCCAGACCTTTGTAGATGTGCTCAAAGAGTTTGAAAATGATCCGCAGACAAAAGCCGTGGTGCTGATCGGTGAAGTGGGTGGAAATCTCGAAGAGGAAGGGGCGAAATGCACCGACCTCCCGATCGTTGCGTATATCGCCGGCATCTCTGCACCGCCCGACAAGCGGATGGGGCACGCGGGTGCGATTGTTGAAGGTGGCGAAGGCGATGCCCGCTCGAAGATTGCCCGCTTAAAAAAGAACAACGTGCCGGTTGCGTCGCGCCCATCAGAGATTCCGGATATGGTCCGGAAACTCTTCTGCGGGTGCTGATTTTTAATTTTTTTGTTGTTGCTGTCATCAGGTGATGAATGTGGGGAATTCCAGGAGAACATCCGGTAGTATTGCGGATGGTCCATGACGACTCCACAGGATGATCCCGGGTCTTCTCCGGCACCCGGTGCCGGAAATCATCAGAATCTCCAGAATCCCCCTGATCTCTCGTGTCCCCTGTCCGCAGAAGCCGCCGGGCCGGATCCAGATGGTCACCGGGTGGATCTCTACCTTGACCTCGGGCGAACCCTCTACGATGCCGGGGCGTCGGTCCAGCGCATCAATGATTCCGTGAGGTACTGCGCCCATACCTTCGGGGATGACGATGTCCATGCGTTTGTGGGCAATGAAGCGATCGAGGTCGGCCGCCGCACCGGCGACCAGACCCAGATCCGGATGCATGCTTTCCGGGAACCGGTGCGGGTCAATGCCACTATCCTGCAGGGTATCAGCCGGATGCTCGCTTCCTTTAAGACCGGCTGTACAAATCCTGATACTGTCAGGAGCAGACTACAGGAGTTACGGGGCCTGCCCCCGGTCTTTCCGGCATGGGTTACCATCATCGCAGTCGGTGCGGCCTGTGCTGCGTTTGCGTGGCTGAACCATGCGGACCTGCTCTCCCTCTGGGTGGTCTTCATCGCCGCCACGATCGGTTTTGCCGCAAAGCTCTATGCCTTTCCCCGGGCCGGCAACCTGTACCTCACCGTCCTGCTGTCCGCTCTCGTTGCATCGGCCGTTGCCCTGGTCCTGCTGCCGTTCTCCCGTACAGCAACCGCGGAGACTGCGCTCATCTCGTCGCTCTTGTTCCTCGTACCCGGTACCATTCTCATCAACGGCGGGCTCGACATCATACGGGATCATACCGGCTGCGGGATAGCCCGGCTCACCTCCGTCATGGCACAGCTGCTGGTCATCACCGGCGTACTGCTGATCCCGCTCTCCCTGATTGCCCCGGAAACGGGCAGTTCAGCCCTTATCCCCCTTGGCGTGGCTGGCATTCTGGTCAGTACTGTCGCTGCCGGTATCGCGGCATTCGGTTTTTCGCTCATGATGAATATGCCCCTTGCCGCACTTCCGGGATGCGTGATCTGCGGTGGTGCTGCACGGATTATCCGGGAAGTGGCGATCCTTGCCGGTCTCGATCCTATCATGAGCATCTTTATCGCAATGGCGTCGGCCACGCTCCTCGCATTCGTGATCGGCCGGTTCACCCATGTCACCGAGGTGGTGATTGCGGTGGCGGCCGGTCTCCCGATGATCCCCGGGCTTGCTGCAATTGTGGGGCTCAACGGTCTCTTCCAGCTCGCTCACCCGGCGGCAGTCTTCCAGTCCGCACTTATCCAGACTACCCTGCAAAGCTCGCTCTATGCGGCCGGTGTCTCTCTCGCGCTGGTGGCGGGGATTATTTTTCCTCTTATCATCATCACCCGGAAAAAGCCCCGGATATGAAATAGCGCTGACTTCTGTACGTCCGGGAGCAACTGTTAGTCTCTGGATATGATGATGGTAGTTGAGATCCCCAGCCCCCGGATACGATGAACCCCGCCGCCCCCGCGGCGGATCAAGGACTTCCAGAAAAAAATTAAAACCTCCTTGCCCCGCTGTGCCCCGGCGAGGCCCTGAGGCGGGGAAGCCTCACAGAACATTTCCTACATGCCGGTGTGAACCAGATCGGTTCATGCACATTTTATCTGATCCTGCAACGTTTGGTCAAAAAAAAACGGCTCTCCGTTTTACCCGCTTTTTCCCCAGTTTGTTCTGCGTCTGGCGATTATTCCCTGCCCGTGCAGGCAAAGTCGACATATCCATTCATCGGGTCGGTCCTGAGTAACCGGACCCTGACTTTCTGACCCACCCTGAGGCCCTGCTGACCCTGCATCACCCTGCCTTCCGCAGGGGGAGTGATAAGCCGGACATACGTTCCTTTATCAGAGGCGCCGGTGACCAGTGCATCAAAGGAATTGCCGATACTATTCTGGAGTAACACGGCAGCAGCGGCTTTTCGCATGAACCGTTCAACCTTCTTTGACCCTTTCTCCTTATCGGTTAACCATGCAGACTGGTCAACGAGTTCTTCAATGGTATAGGGGTTCTCTGTCTTGTCGAGAACGGTTTTTACCAGCCGCTGTATGATGAGATCGACATAGCGCCGGTTCGGGGCAGTGCCGTGTGTGTAATCGGTGACTGCAAGAGCGAAGTGACCGATAGGGTTTTCGCCAGGATCGAGCGGAACGTACTCGCCGGCCCCCATCAGTTTTACAACCGTGAGTGACAGGTCAGGGAAGCGGATCGGATCGGCTTCTTTCTGACGGATAAGGAAGTCCGTGAGTGCCTTTGCATCCGGT
>JAURZP010000541.1 GCA_030653335.1 Methanoregula sp.
CAAAGCATGACGAACCGGCAGAAGAATGGCTGGCCACATTTTTACAGGCAAAGGGGTACCGGGTGGAATGACGTCAGTTCCCCTAATAAAAATGAGTCCCCCTGTGTGAAAGGCTCCCTGGCGCGGGACCTTTCTGACAGGGATCAATTATTGATTACTGCATCTATTATGGCGGCACAACATTGCGGGAGGTATATTTTGCGTTTAACACAATCGCATTCGACCCGTTCAATTCAATAAAACCCCAGCTCTCCTTAGGCTTTTCAATAAACGACGGTGACGGGAATATCTGAACATCCACGACCGCAAAGTGAAGATGAGCCCCATGCGACCACCCGGTGTTTCCCTGCCAGCCGATCCGCGTCCCTGCACGCACATCCTGACCGGGAGTCACAGGTGCAAGATCCTCATGCATGAGATGCATATAGACGGTGTAGATATCCGGTCCATGTTTCAGGATAACAAAATTACCCATATCCGGAATGGTGGAACCCCGCCCACCCTTTGGCCACGTATTGAAATCATCCGGGTGGCTGTAATCAGATAAAAGGACCGTCCCGTCAGCCACCGCTGAAACCGCCGCCTTCTTTGCATTGAAGTTGACAAAATCCATTGCTCCTTCATCATGGAAACCGGTCACAAATTCCCATTGCTCACCGTTCGGCCAGGGGAAAAAGATGAGGAACTTCCCCGGTGGCGCTGCCGTTGGGGGGATCGTCACGTTCGTTGTAGCGGGTTGCGCAGGAAGAGCCGGTGCCGGATTTGATATCGGAACGACTGTTGTAGTTACCGCTACGGTCATTGGAAGGTTTTTTCCATCTGTTGCAGGCGATATGCCGTTGCAGCCAGCCAGGAGAGAAAAAACAGCTACGATGACGAGAAGGATTCCGATTCTCCTATAGTTCATCCTGATTTCACCTGAAACAGTGATAGCCCCCGGATATACTTATACGTGATTATAACGTCGGAGGAAAATCAGAATGACTCCTGAAAGGTGAACCTCTCACCAGAAAACTGTGAAAAGAAGAACGCCCAGGTCGGAATTCGAATCCGAGTCGATTGCGTGACAGGCAATCATGATAGGCCACTACACTACCTGGGCACATTCTAACAGTAAATCCCGCCTCCCAGATTCGAACCGGGGACATCGCGGTAGCCGCACAGTTACCTGAATACGGTAAACCAATCTACAGCCGCGCACTCTACCGAGCTGAGTTAAGGCGGGGAACTGCGCTATTAATGTAGGGAGATTTTAGTATTAAACATATCGCTGTTTGCATCTGTTTTACGGCGAAATTTCCTGGGAGATTCCATGTTTTGAGGGTTTCTTTAAATAATTCGCACCCCAAATAAAGAATTATGACTGCTCGCAAGGATGTTGCGGGGGATCGTCATCTTCTCCGATAGCTCGGCGAAGAAAGACGTGACCATATTCGACACTACGCTCCGGGATGGAGAACAGACCCCGGGAATTGCGTTCACTTTTGAACAAAAACTCCAGATCGCACGTCAGCTCTCTGACATTGGCGTTCACGCGATAGAGGCAGGATTTCCTGCATCGTCAAAAGCCGAAAAAGAGACGGTTGCGGCAATCAAAAAACTCGATCTTGAGGCGACCATCTGCGGACTCGCACGTTCGGTCAAAGCAGACGTTGATGCCTGTCTTGACTGCGATGTCGACATGGTGCACGTATTCATCCCGACATCGGACATACAGCGGGAGAACACGATCAACAAGAGCCGTAAAGAAGTGCTCGCAATAACCGCTGATATCATCGGCTATATCCGTAAGCATACCGATAAGTGCATGTTCTCTGCAATGGATGCTACGCGGACGGACCGGGACTATCTTATCGAAGTCTTCAGGACCGCAGCAGATGCCGGTGCAACGATCATCAACGTACCGGACACTGTCGGCGTCATCTCACCCTCAGGCATGAAGACGCTGATTGGCCGGATACACCGCGATGTTGATTGTCCCATCGATGTGCACTGTCACAATGATTTCGGTCTTGCTGTTGCAAATACGATTGCCGCAGTAGAGGCCGGTGCCTCGCAGGTACAGGTCACTGTGAACGGGCTTGGCGAACGGGCAGGTAATGCCGATCTCGCCCAGACCACAATGATCATGGAGGCAATCTACCGGATCAATACCGGCATCAAAAAGGAACGACTCGTTGAGACCTCGCGCCTCGTATCCCGGTTCAGTGGCATCACCATACCTCCAACCCAGCCGGTTGTTGGTGAGAATGTCTTCTCGCACGAGAGCGGCATCCACTCGCACGGTGT
>JAURZP010000548.1 GCA_030653335.1 Methanoregula sp.
AAGAGGAACGGCCGGATGATCTTTTTTAAGGCAACTGCCCGCGTGGTATCGTGCTGCCGCTCTATAGGAGTTGCAAACTCTTTCTGGAAAGCTGATGCTGTTCCGAGGTAACCGGGATTTAAGAAATCCATGATCGACCAGAGTTCAGAGAGCCGGTTTTCTACTGGAGTACCGGTGAGGACAATTCTGCTTTCTGCGGGCAGTTTCCTGACTGCACGGGCCTGTTTGGTTGCATGGTTCTTGATGTTCTGGGCTTCATCGAGCACAACACAGTCCCATGTGTGTGATGAGAGGAGCTCTTCATCCCTCTGCACGGTCTGGTACGAGGTGATCACAAGGTCGCTCTGTTCCCGCTCGCGGCTGAACTGATCACCCGAGAAACGGTCCGCCCCATGGTGGATGTACACCTTTAAGGATGGTGCAAACCGGTCGAGCTCACGCATCCAGTTGCCGATGATCGACATCGGGCAGACGAGCAGCGTGCTTTTCTTTTTCTTGCCCTCCTCCTTACGGATTGTCAGGTACGCGATTACCTGCACGGTCTTACCGAGGCCCATGTCATCGGCAAGACAGGCACCCATGCCGGATTTCGTGAGCATCGAAAGCCATGCGATCCCGGTGTTTTGGTATGGTCGTAAGATTCCGGTAAATATTTCCGGCAGGGTAACCGGCGCCGGTGCATCTACCGATACCAGCTGTTTGAGGAACTCCTTTAATTTGTTATCAGAGATCACAGGGGTGATGGAGAGATCATCATCCCCCGGGCCACCCAGAGTGAGGGCGAGTGCGTCGGCAAGGGACATCTCTGCATCCGGGTATTCTTTTTTAAATGCGCTGATGACCCGTTGCACTTCATCGGGATTGAAGACCACCCACCGCCCACGGACTTTCATGAGCGGGAGTTTCCGGCTTGTGAGCTGTTCTAACTCTTCTAATGACAGTTCTTCGTCGCCAATTGCGATCTTCCAGTCAAAGGAGAGGATGCTGTTTAAGGAGAATGCGCCGCTGCCCTTGCCTTTTTTGGGAGTCTTGCCTTTTAATTTCATCCGGATTGAAGGACGCTGTCGGCCTTGTTTCCACCATGAGGGCAGCAGAACAGAACAGCCGAGTTCTCTTAAGAGGGGGGCTGTTTCAGAAAGGAACCCATAGACCTGTTCAGGGTGAAGGGTGATCCCATCGGGCCGTGCTTTTTTTAAGGCTTCCCGGATCGGGGGATAGACTTTGGCTGCGGTCCCGAGATCATAGAGCATCCGCTCCTGCGGGTGGCCGGTCTCTTTGCTGACCAATTGGGCAACTGCTTTGGATCGCCCCTCCCAGACTTCGCCGGCAGGCACAAGGAGTGTTGGATCCTCTTTTGATTGCAGGAAGAAGCCGACATTCCAGGCCATCTCGTCTTCTTCTGGCTCCAATACGGTGAAACAAGTGGTACAGCGATCCCCGCTTTGTGCAAGTTTCGGGCCGGCAAGCCATGAGGCGATCTCGTTTACTACGGGTGTTCCTTTGGAAAAAGAATCATCTTTTCCAAGGAGCGACCGGTAAAAACGCTCTTCAACCGGTAGATCTGTTCCTCTTTCAGGGTCCTGCCTGACAGGGCTTGCCTGTATCGCTGCGGTTACAAGACCGTTGACTGCCTCATGCAGAAAAATTCTGACCGGTTCCCCGGCTATAGTCCCATGAGTCTTGTCATCGAGATGCGCCCATACAAGGGGTGGCATGGCAGACGTGAGTTCTTTCAGGCGCTCCTTATCCTCATCCGGGAGGTGCGGGTACCAGGTTCCGGAGAGCATATTATTTTTAGCAGCCCGGATTGTCGGTGCATACCAGCCACGGTTAACAACTTCGCACGCAAAGAGTGCAACAACTCCCCATGCCCGGAGTGTCGCGCCCCAGAAGTAATTCCCTGTGCCGCTGTCTTCTGACAGGAGAGACGGGAGAGCTGATGATACCGGAATCCGAATGACCGGGATCTCCCATGCGTGAAGTGCGAGCGTGCTTTTTTCCTGTAAATGACCGGCACGTGCCCGCATTTCCGGCGATGGTTCAGGTGCCTGATCCGCTGTCGGCAGCCACACCGTCAGGGTGTCCTTAATGACGGGTACCCCGGGCAGTGAACGGTTCAGGATTTCTTTCAGCGCGACTGCCGGCAGAGCAAACGGGTGTGGGGATAGTTTTGTGGTTGCGGGTTTTCGCCCGCGTTTCTTTGTTACCGGATTGGGCGGGTTTTCGCCCCAGAAAAAGAATGAACCGTCAGGAGTTACCGATCCGTGAATAACCGGGGCAGTGCTGATTGGGTGGCTGACGGGTTGCAAGGGTGCATTACTGGTTTTTTCTGGTTTCATCAGAACTCCCCGTCCTGCTCAAAGCTCCGCCCATACTGGATCGCAAGTTCAGCCTTGTAAAGTTCCCGCCCAAGATACCCGGCATGGTCGAGCAGCGTAACATCGCCATGCGACAGGATGGTGTAGAGCACATCCTGCCACCGTCTGCCCCGCACCGCTTTCCCGTGGATCACGGCAACGATCCGGTCGCCATCGATCCCGATACGGAAATTCCCTTTCGGATCGTAGACGATCTCGTCCGGCATCTTTTTTGCCGCGATCATGGTCTGGTACTCAACCGGTGGTTCACGCCGTTTCCGCTTTTCCTTGAGCACGAGCAGATCGATCCCCAGATCCTTGGGATAAGGGCGGTCGCTGGCAAGCATCATCATATCAGTTGCCCGCCGCATCTCTCCAATTGATCCCTGCGTCTTGTCCGAGTGTTCGCTCGAAAAGATCACCGATGCCCCAACCTCCTTTGCCATACCGGCCAGCAACGCATTCGCCCCAACTGAGTCCGCATCAAGGAGTTCGACTACATTGCCCGCTCCAAAAAATAGCGGTTGCCTGATATTTTTAAAATTCTTCAGCGATGTGACGAGTCCCGAACCGACCGGCTGGAGCAGTGGATCAGCAATGATGCACGTGATACCGGATCGCTTTGCCATCGCGATATTCTTTTTAAGCGTGCTGTCGCCCGGCACAACAACTGCTGCAACACCGGCATCGGCAACCTCGCTTCCGATCAAAGGAATGTTTTTTTCCTGTAATGAGAGGACGAGGTCTGCCCGGACGAGCGCTGCCCGGATCAGGTGCGGATCCTGTGAATCCACAGCGAGCGGCCGCTCAATATCTGCAACAAGGGAAAAGGCCCGGGTGACATCCTGTGGAGTAGCATCGAACCCGAACCCGAGATCCACGATATCTGCGCCTGAAGAAAAGAACCGTTCCACAACCTCTTGGAGTGCTTCGCACCTGTGGGCATCCATGATCTCGGCAAGCACCTTCATCCGCGATCCCCCGCCAATCTTCACACCACGGATTAGAAAATCAGCGCCGGCCTCCTGCTCCTGCTGCTCAATTTTGCGCATCGCATCCCCTGCCTTCTTCTCCGCGAGGAATTCATCGGCAGGAACTGTGCGCGAGAGGTTAATGGTGTTGAGCAGTGGCAGTATAAGGGCGAGATCCACTGCATGACGCGGACCGCGATAGACCGGCACACCGCTCTCCCGCTCAACATGATCGAATGAGGCAGTGCACATCCCGGAGATGATCACAATATCGTAGTGTCCTTTTTTTATCAGGATCCGTAGTGCATGCGGGGTGAGAAACGAGGCAATCTCCCCGGTCACAACCACATCCGCGTCAAAACCCGCGGCCGCTCCTTTCACCATCCGCTCCGTGGCGGCACCGGTTGGCAGCAGGATGCGCATAAGTTCCCTTAATACCAGAGAGATAAAAACACTATGATCAGATGCTGACCTGCGATTTGCACGTGCATACGAATTATTCCAAAGACGGTGAGAGCAGTGTCGAGGAGATCATCAGGGCCGCTGAAGTGGCAGGACTCGACGCGATCGCCATCACCGACCATGATTCAGTTGACGGTGCAAAAAAGGCCCTCACATGCAAAACCTCCGTGCTCGTGATTCCCGGTATTGAAGTCACCACAAAACAGGGGCACCTCCTTGTTCTTGGGGTTACCGAAATCATCCCCGCAGGGCTCGATGTGGAAACGACAGTTGCCATTGCCCGGAGAATGGGGGCGTTACTCATCCTCCCCCACCCGTACCATGTCTGGCGGCACGGTGTTGCAAGGAGGAGAAAAGCCGGCATGATTGTTGTGGACGCAGTGGAATCCTTCAACAGCCGGTACATTGTCGGATCCGCGAACCGGAAAGCGGAAAGAATCGCTCTCAAGCTGGGCAAGCCCTGTGTCGGCGGGAGCGATGCCCACAATGCCCGGTTTGTAGGGTTTGGCAGGACGTATGTCGATGCGGAGAAGAATGTTCCCGCTATCCTTGATGCTATCCGTGCCGGTAAAGTCACCTGCGGTGGGAAAAAGACGCCGCTGCGCACCTACACCCATCAGTCACTCAACAACACATGGAGAAAGATCAAACGGATAACCCGGCGCATGCACCTGCGGTGAGGCTCGCTTTCAGAGTTTCATACTTTGGCAGCAGGTTCTATGGCTCGCAGATGCAGGCAGACCACCGCACGGTGGAAGGAGAGTTTGTTTCCGCATGCCAGCGGCTCAGCCTCTTTGATGACTGGCGAAAGGCCGGTTTTTTGTCAGCAGGGAGAACGGATCGCGGTGTACATGCCTGCGGGCAGGTGATTGCGTTCTCAACGGATGCACCGGATCGCGCAAGGACTGTGATCAACACCCAGCTCCCTCCTGATCTCTGGTGCAGTGAGTATGCCGATGTATCCCCGGAATTTCATCCACGGTATGATGCAAAGTCCCGCACGTACCGGTATTACTTTTCAAACAGTCCCCATGATCCGGCAGCAATGAACCGGGCTGCACAGTTCTTTTTGGGCAGCCATAATTTTACCAACTTTGCACGGGTAAAAGACAAGAACCCGTACCGGAATATCCTTACTGCCCGTGTGGAAGCGGAAGACAGGTTTGTTTTTTTTGAAGTAAAAGCCGAGAGTTTCCTCTGGCACCAGGTGAGGTGCATGGCCTCGGCATTGCTCCTTATCGGGAACGGGGAAGCGGATGAGAGTTCAATTACCAGCCTGCTTAAAGCCGATGCAGACAGACCGCTCCAGCCGGCTCCTGCAGAAGGGCTCATACTCTGGGATACGGACTGTGGGATTAAGTGGATACCGGTGACTGCAGAAGGGCAGAGCGGTGCATTCATCGATCACCTTAAACGGCATCATGCACTTATGGAGAAGATGTGCCGGGTGCTAAAAAACGGAAAATATCTGAACCCTTGATTTGCGAGAAAGAAAAACACAAAAAAAGCAGGAAATTTTTCTTTTGATCTTTCCTGTCACAGGTATTCATTCGATCTGCCGGGCACAACCGCTTGTAACCGCAGCTTCACTCACTGCGAGAGCTACAGCCTTTACCACACCCCGGTTGAGCACCTGCGGAAGGATCCGATCTTTTCGGGGCCGTTTGACATAATTGGCAAGCGCATGAGCGGCAGCAACCTTCATCTCATCAGAGATCCGTGTTGCACAGACATCGAGTGCCCCACGGAAGATCCCCGGAAAAGCAAGAGCATAATTGATCTGGTTGGGAAAATCGCTTCGCCCGGTACCGACAATTGCTGCCCCGGCCTCCAGTGCATCGTCTGGAAATATCTCCGGCATGGGACTTGCTAAGGCAAAGATGATGGGGTCCTTGTTCATTGACCGGACCATTGCCGGTGTGATGATCGCTGGTACTGATACGCCGATACAAACATCAGCACCCCGCATGGCATCTTCAAGTGTTCCGGTCCGCCCGCTCTTGTTGGTCTTCTCGGCGATGATAAATTTGTATTTATTGGCATACAATCCCTCGCGGGCATGATGGATGATACCTTTGCTGTCGCATACGATGATGTCCTGTACACTGCTGCAGAGCTTGGGATCGTAGCCTATGCACATGAGCATCCGGGTGATAGCAAATCCGGCAGCACCGGCTCCGACTATAACAATTTTCAGATCCTCAAATCTCTTTTTTGTCACTTTGCAGGCGTTGAGGAGGGCTGCAAGCACTACAACTGCGGTTCCGTGCTGGTCATCGTGCATTACCGGAATCCCGATATCCTGGAGGGCTTCTTCCATCTCAAAACATTTCGGAGCAGCAATGTCTTCGAGTGCGATTCCCCCAAATACCGGTGCTATGTTCTTTACTTCATCAACAAAATCCGTATGGTAACTCTCAAAACAGATGGGAAATGCATCGATGTCGGCGAGCTTTTTAAAAAGGAGCGCTTTTCCCTCCATCACAGGAATTGCCGCATAGCCCCCGATGTTACCTAATGAAAGCACCCGTGAGCCGTCACTGACAATAGCAATCGTGTTTGCCTTTAAGGTATATTTCCATGCAAGATTCTTGTCCTTGTGAATTGCCTTGCAGACGGCTGCCACACCCGGGGTGTACGCAAGGGAGAGATCCCTGCGATCTGCCAAAGATACTTTGGAATGAACCTCGATCTTTCCCTTGTGCTTTGCATGGAGTTCGAGCGATTCCTTGTAGATATCTATCTTTTTGCCGGTCATAACTCCCCGTACCAGATTATTCAATGAATGTGGGGGAATGGTATCAATCTTGTTGTTGAAAAAAGGATCATTTTTGGGGCAATGGACCAAACTCCCCATCAATCCACGCCGCAATTTCATCCCTCACCCTGCGATATCCGTTAAGGATTGTCTCATCGGTGCCGGGTATCAGGTGGGGATCTGCAAAACCTTGGTGGATTGTCTTTTTTGCGCCAGATACAATGGGGCAGATCGCATGGGCATTGTCACAGAGAGTGACTGCAATATCAAAGGATATCCCGTCAAACTCTGCGAGGGTTTTTGAACGGTGATGCGAGATGTCGATCCCGATCTCCTGCATCACTGTTATTGCACATGTACTCACCTTCGCCTGCCGGGTGCCGGCAGAGAACACCTCATACCTGTCGCTGTATTTTGTCCGCAGCAGCCCCTCTGCCATCTGGGATCGGGCGGCATTTGCTGTGCAGACAAAGAGGATGCGGGTTTTTGATGTCATTTTTCCTCGCAGCAGGAGGATTTCTCTTCCTTAACCCCACAGCAGGATCCCGTATCCCCGCCGCAACTACATTCCCCGCTGTCCATATCCTTGCCCCTCAGGGCGGCACTGATCATCGCCCATGCACACCCGACCCCGCTCTGGACTTCGATTGCCTGCACCGGGCAGTTCAGGGTGCAGGCGCCACACTCCATGCAGACAGACGGGTGGGCAAGCTCCACGTGCTCCACCCCTTCTGCAAAAACCCCGTGGGGGCAGACCTGGGTGCAGCGTTTGCAGTTGATGCACCGATCTTTATGGAAAACGAGCGTGTTCTCCCGGTAGGAATCAAACATCAGAGCACCCCCATGAGACGGCCTACACCGAGTGTGATCCCGAGAACGGTCCCGAAGACTGCCATGAATGTCATGACGGGTACGTACTGGAAGATCTCCTTCCTTACGCCGGTCCGTGAGGTGAAGGTCGTTGAACCGGTGAAATTCAGGGTAAGGTATGCGGTGACTGCCGGCATAATGAGGAGCGGTGTCAGGGCAGCAGCAAGCGCAGCCCAGCCGGGCAATCCGGGGGCTCCCGCGAACGCGGCGGCAAACGGGATTGCCACGATGCCCCCGAGAAGAAGACCCTTGGTGGAGAAGTCTTTGGTCGGGATGAATGGCAGCAGGACCGGGAAGAGGACGGTTCCTGCAATCACGGCAGATATGGCTGCAAGTGCGGCAATCGGGCCGGCAAGGAACCAGAGCACGGCTGCGATAACGATGGTCGGCAGAGCGATGTGAACCAACTCCATGGGCGCCAGGACGATTCGGTCACTGACCGGGAACACCACCCTGCGCATTCCCGAAGTCGCGCCAGTCATGAGATATTCGGGAAGGTCACGGGCACGGACCGGGCCATATTCAACCTTAAAGCCGGACCGGCGCTGGACCCCGTTGGCGGAAATTCCCGGTGCTCCCAGTTGCGGGACAATGATCTTCCGGTGGGTGACGATGCCGACAAGCCCGGTTGTTTCGATCCGGTTGACCAGTTCATCGGTGCCGAACGTGCCTTTTCCGGCAGCGCACCAGACATTGATCCCTTTGGTGTCGAGCACGAGAATGAACACATCAAGTCCCGCCAGTGCAGAGCGCACAGCGTCGAAACTCATGGTATAGTTCGCTGATGCAAAGACAGGAGATTCCGGAACTGGGTTGCCGAGCCGGTAGAGGCCGGGTTCGACCCGGTGCCCCATGCGGTTTATACCCCAGCGGGCAAGGAAATGGTCGAGCCGGTTGGCAAATGTGATGGTACTGTCAGTTTTGAGGATTTCTGCATGTCGTGAAGTCCCTGAACTACAGCTGCACGGGGATACTTCTGCAACGGAAGAGCACGAGCAGCAGGATGGTTGGGAGGATGTCATACGATTTTCTCTCTCCTCACCGTACCGTTTCGTGCATAAGCGGTCCGAGCACATTTTTTACCATTCC
>JAURZP010000010.1 GCA_030653335.1 Methanoregula sp.
CGACCCTGTATGCGGGAGCAGGCAGGTGCGCCTGCAGGCGCTTTGCCCCCTCAATACCCAGCGTCAGCCTGCCGTCCGAAGCCCGGACGGTTGCAAGGCGCATGCCCTCAAACCCAATCTGCCGGATACGCCCGGTAGTCGAATAGATAAACACGCAGCCTTCGGGAAAGAGCCCTGTTCCTGCAAGCCCGCCGAACTGGTGATCAGCGATTGCCTGAACCCGCCGCAGCGAACTGTTCTCCGAGTATTCTGTTGACACGAATCACAAACTCCTCTTCTGCTGTTTTTGGGATATACGCGCCCGCCGCGATCTTATGTCCCCCGCCCCCGCCGCCATACTCTGCCGAAGCGCAGTTGAGCGCCTGCTGGAGATCGATACCCAGTTCCACCACACGCTCGGTAGTCCGCATGGATACCTTGGTAAGATTGGTATCTTCGGGAACCTCACACATGATCAGGATAGGTTTTTTGGCATTGAGTTTCGAAAGAGCCATACCAGCCCCGATCCCTACAATGGTATCCGGGTATCGCCCGCCCACATGCAGATACTGGAGATTTTCCAGTTCTTTAACGCCAGTGTCTATGATGAACTCGAGCAGGTTTCTGATGATCGCACGGTGGTTTTTCAACATCTGTTCGGCATCCCGGTACGCAGTGCCGCGATCCCCGCGCAGGATCGCACTACCAATCTGCGGTTTTGCCCAGCGCCCGCAGGCATTGAGCACAGTTGCATACTCCTGTGCATTGCGCAGCGGTGTGCGGGGGGTTTCATCAGGGAACCCATAGGTCTCTGCAAAGAGCCGGTCCACCTTTTCACCGTTTGCGATCAACTGCTCAGCAAGCGCCGAGATGATGATGCGTTTTTCTTCCTGCGAGATCTCTTCCCAGACATACCAGCGTCCGTTTTCCGTCTGCTGCCGGATACCGAGTTTCTTTAATAGCTGGCGGGCGCCATCGGGATTGTTACTGATACCCCGGATAAACGGGTCATCGTTGTAGGTTAGTGAGAGGTGCACCGGGCGCGTAGCGGTGCCGTAGCAGTTGAGGTCCCGTTTGCGTACCTCTACATTGCCGTGACTCACACCATCTTCTACGATTATATCGCGCGCAGGGCCGACAAGCCCGCACTTCTCCCTAGCCATCATATCGCCCACGTTGCCAACAATTGCGAGTTTGGCAAGATCGGTATTTGCTGAGTCCAGCTCCTTTGCGATCAGGTACGAAACTCCGGCAGCGCTCATCCTCTCATGTCCGTATGGCAGGCAGTTCACCTGCGTGTATTGTCGCTCGCAGGGTTGGCTTACGTGGTGATCAACGATAAGCACTTCTTTTTCTGAAAAACCGCGTTCCATAAACAGGTTCTGCTGGCCCGCACCGAGATCAGCAAAAACCTTTAGTGAATTATCTGAAGGCACCTGTGGCATGGTCAGGGGTTCGAGTTGCCGGACAAAAACCGATTTTACAAAGATTTCCTGCCGCGAGATTGCCTGAGAGAGGATTGCTTCGCATGAGATACCGTCAGCGTCGATGTGCGAGATGATGGTAATTTCAGGCGCATCTGCGATCTGCTCTGCGGCTGCTTTCACATCATCGTTAAAACCCATTGCATAGTATTTAGTGAGGTTCCTACAGATGAATTGTACGGGAAATGTTGCCGTTTATGATTGATGGGTTTATTGAGGCGGGGTCCATCAGCCCTGCCCGGATGCGTGCGGTGGACAAAAATGCCATTGCGCTCGGTGTGACAGAGCTCCAGCTGATGGAGAGTGCAGGCAGGGCGCTTGCAGACATGGTTCATGCAGCCTCGCCCTTACGGGTGCTTGTGCTCTGCGGTAAGGGCAATAATGGCGGGGACGGGATGGTTGCCGCCCGGCACCTCCAGCGCGGTGTGGATACCGATGTGTGTTATCTCGATTACGGAAAACGAAGCGCAGGCTGCGAACATCAGCTCAGCGCGCTGAAACATTGCAGGGTTGGACTGTACCCGTTCACATGCCGTGATGATCTTGAGGTATTGCACCCCCTGTTTGAAAAGGCGGATCTGATCATTGACGCCATGCTGGGAATCGGTGCTTTAAGCGAAGTGACAGAGCCGTTAAAGTCCTGCGTGAAGATGGCAAATGCATCGCGGGCAAAGATTATCGCAGCTGATGTGCCAACTCCGGGCATGCGGGCGGATCGTATCTGCGCTTTCCACCGGGCAAAGTGTGAAGGTTCAACGGTGGTAGATATTGGCATCCCAATCGAAGCTGAGTGCTGTGTTGGTCCCGGCGATCTCACCCTTATTCAGCCACGCCAGAGTAAGGTGCACAAAGGGATCGGCGGTGAAGTGCTGGTCATCGGCGGCGGGCCTTACCAGGGGGCTCCCTACCTTGCCGGGCTTGGAGCATTACGGGCGGGTGCTGATATTGTGCGGATTGCATCGCCGGTCTTTGAACCGGTGCCGGATCTGATTTATGAGCGTCTTGAAGGAAAGATAATAGGTGCGGAACATATCGAGCGTCTTATCGCCCTTTCAGAGCGGGCAGATGTCGTTGTCTGCGGCAACGGGCTCGGGACTGAAAGCCATGCCGTGGTAACCGCCATTGCCCCGCACTGCAAACGTGCAGTCTTTGATGCTGATGCCCTCCGGCTCCCGCTCCCGGCTGCACAGGAAGAGACGATCTATACCCCGCATGCTGGTGAATTTACCCGTATTACCGGAAAGACCCTGCCTGTCGATACAATCGGGCGTGCCAATATTGCCCGGAGTGCAGGCATCAGCGGCACTGTCTTGCTCAAGGGTCACATCGATGTGATCACTGATGGCATGCGGGTACGGTTCAACCGGACCGGTGACCCTGCGATGACGGTCGGAGGCACGGGCGATGTGCTTGCAGGAGTTGCAGGCGCTCTGCTCTGTCACCTGCCCGCGTTCGATGCCGCCTGTATTGCCGCGTACGTGAATGGCAGGGCCGGAGAACGTGTAGCATCGGAACGCGGGGGCGGTATTCTGGCATCGGATCTCGTGGACAAAATTCCGGAAGAATTATTCAGAAATAAAATGCAGGCAGAGTGAGTTCATGGTCGAGTTTACCCATATTCAGGATGACAAGGCACAGATGGTAGATATCAGCGGCAAGGGAGATGTGGTGCGAGAAGCTGTGGCTGCAGGGAAAATTTACCTGCGGCCGACCACACTCGCCGCGATACGAGGAGGAACGGTTGTGAAAGGCAATGTGCTCGCTACTGCCCGGGTTGCTGCAACGCTCTCGGTAAAGAACACGCCTAACCTGATCCCGATGTGCCATTCCATTCCCATCAGTGCGATTAGCGTGGATTTTTCGGACGGGGAAGGTTACATTGAGGCCAGTGTGCGGGTGAAGTCAGCCGGAAAGACTGGTGTTGAAATGGAGGCGTTGACAGGAGTTTCTGTTGCCCTTCTCACGATCTGGGACATGGTGAAGTCTGCCGAGAAGGATGCGGATGGGCAGTACCCTGTGACGCGGATTGAGGGGATACGGGTGGTTGAGAAGAGGAAGGGGAAGTGACGATCCATTTTTTGATATTTTAAAATATCAAGTGTTCATCTCGGTATCTGATGGGGGTTGATACCCCCATACCCCCGCTAACGATTGTTGCCGCCGTCCCCGAAGGGGCGCCCCCGCGGCGGTTCAGGGTCCGGTTATCACCTTGACTTTTTTTCCATCGAGGTCCCGACAAAACAACAGAGCGATCCTTTCGGGGGGTGAGGAGGCTCTTGGATTCTGTATCATAGATAATGCGATGTGCTAATGACCCCTAACCATGCGGAATCTTTTTTTTTAGGTACTTCGCAGGGTATCAACAAAGTCTGCACTATCCACATCATAACCCCAGGCTCCGCGGAGTGAGGCGATTGGTTTTTTCTCGATAATTTTTATGAAAACCTCATCACCGGTTTTTTTTGGGATTTCCCTCTCAAGTTCGAGGTGAAAGTCATCGATGACTTTTGCTTTTATTGTTGTCAATCAGGGTACCGTGCACTACGTATCACGCCCGTAACCATTAAGGTTTGTACGAACCGACCAGGTTAACGAATCATCTGTGGCGCACAGGTTTAATTTTTTTAAAAGCACAAATGATAGATTCAGACCAAAAAGGAGAATATGACGATGGCAAAGAAAACCACTCCTCTTACCGAGAAAGTACTCGTTTCGATGGATACCAAACAAGCCCTGATATCCATCATGGAGCCGGGGGAACGGTACTCTGACGTGATCCGTCGGGTGTTGCAGAACCCGAAGCGTCATGATCTCATTGCACAGACGGACAAGATTGCCGAGGAAGGAGAATTCGTTCCGCTCGAAAGCGATCCCGAATACGAAGACCTGAAAAAAGAGATACGCCGTCAGAATAAACTTCGAAAAGCGAGCACTAAAGTACGCTAACGGTCTGCCAGACATGGATTGCAGGATCGTCAAGCAGCATCTGCTGAAACTTGAAGATCCATATCCTGCTCCGGATGTGAAGGGTGTCCTTTCGAGCGATAAGCCATTGCCGCAGTTCTTTAATATCCATCCACCCTATCTATAAAGGCATACGGGATGCGTCCCGTTGAAAGGAATGTAGCTCAGCAATGAGCCGAACCTTAGGTGATCACCATGGTAAAATCGATGTACGCCTTCGTAAGGGAGGCATGGAAAGTACCCGCAAAGAGTGGAGTTAAAGAACTCCTCTGGAACCGCATGCAGGAATGGCGCCGTGAAGGCAGCGTTGTCCGCGTCGAACGCCCGACCCGAATCGACCGTGCACGCACGCTCGGCTACAAGGCCAAGCAGGGCATTGCCGTCTGCCGTGTCCAGGTCCGCCGCGGTGGCCGCAGAGTATCAAGGTATGTCCGTGCACGCCGCACAGCAGCGATGGGCAAGAACAGCAAGACGATGGGAAAGAGCATCCAGCGTATTGCAGAAGAGCGCGCGTCCAAAAAATTCCCCAATATGGAAGTGCTCAACTCCTACTGGGTTGGACAGGACGGGAAGCTCAAATACTACGAAGTCATCATGGTTGACGGACACCACCCCTCGATCCGTGCCGACAAGAACCTTGCATGGATGGCAAACGCCACCCACCGTGGTCGTGCAGAGCGCGGAAAGACCTCAGCAGGTCGCAAGGGTCGCGGTATGAGAGAGAAGGGTATCGGAACCGAAAAGACCCGCCCGAGCATCCGTTCCCACGCGAACCAGGGCAAATAATCTTATCCTCTTTTTACGCAAAAGGTATCTTCATGAAGATCACCGATGCCGCTGTATACCCGTATCCTCTCGGAGATGCATCAATTCGCAGGCTCGCGCTCGAAGCCGCTGCGCTCGGATTTGACAGCATTGTCGCTGCCGATACACCTTCCGGCACGTATGGGGGAGTTGAGGTTCGTTCGGGGCTGATGATACGGGATGTCCCACTCAAAGATGTCATCTCTTCAGTGAAACGCTCGAAGGATTCAGGAAAGGTCATCTCGGTCAATGCGGCAAATAACAATTTCAACCGAGCCGTGATCGGACTCAAAGGTGTACACATCCTGCGCGGCATCCAGTCAGCGGACAAACTCGCGTTCGATCATGTGGCAGCAAAGATGGCAGCCGATAACCGGGTAGCGGTGGATATCGATCTCTCCCCAATCATCATGGGACGGAGTGTCGCACGACAACGCGCGATTCACCGGTATATGGATATCATGGTGCTCGAACAGCGTTTTGAGTTCCCGATCACGTTGTCTTCGCATGCCCGCTCTCTTCTTGACATGCGCAATGTCCGGGACATTGCCGGGATCTGCAGTCTTATTGGCATGGATGTACCGGATGTTGAACGTGCGCTTGCCGGTGTCGGGACCGTTCTGACTGCTCCAAAACAGGCCGTGACGGTGATCGCATGAGCACCCGCCCGCCTACACTGCGCGAGAAGCGCCGGTATATCCTTGCACGAATTGAACCCGCAGGGACACTGCCTGAGCAGAAAGAGTTGTATTACGCGATATCTGATGCAACCACATCACTCTGGGGCGATGCAACAACAGCGATCATCACTCCTGCTGTTGTTGCGCTGGAATACGGGCATGTGGTGATACGGTGCCGGCGGGGAACTGAGCGGGAGCTCGCGATTGCGTTATCTACTGTGACTGCTTGTCGGGACGTGCGTATCTGCCTGCGTATCATTGCAGCATCCGGCACGATCGAAAGCCTGCGCTCACGGTACCGTCCTAAAAAAATCCCGAAATCAAAAAATCAGCCAGCACCAGAACCGGAATCTGAAACAACCGCAACAGTGGCCGATGAGGGAGTTGAACCTGTTCTGCCGGAATGCACGTTTGTTAAAAAAACCTTCATCATTGTGCAGTGTAACGGTCAGAAGGTTGATGTGATTGAAAAGGGATTTAAAAATACAAACCGATTGTTCTTAACAAAAGATGATCTGGAGAATTTGAATGCAACCACAATATCAGACAGGATATGATCGGGCGATCACAGTTTTTTCCCCCGATGGCAGGCTCTACCAGGTGGAGTATGCCAGAGAAGCAGTAAAGCGGGGAACCACTGCGGTAGGTATCAAGGCAAAGGACGGCGTTGTCCTGATTGTTGACAAGCGGGTGAGCTCCAAGCTCCTTGAAGCGTCATCGATTGAGAAAATTTTCAAGATTGATGATCATATCGGGGTTGCCTCTTCCGGCCTTGTCGGCGATGCACGGGCCCTTGTTGACCGGGCACGGGTCGAATGCCAGATCAACCGCGTCTCCTACGATGAACCCATCGATGTCGAAGCGCTCTCCAAAAAACTCTGCGATCACATGCAGACGCTCACCCAGTACGGCGGTATCCGCCCGTATGGTACGGCCCTGCTCATTGCAGGTGTGAGTGACGGCGACTGTCGTCTTTTTGAGACAGACCCCTCCGGCACCCTTCTCGAGTACAAGGCAACGGGAATCGGTATCGGGCGTCCTGCCGCAATGAAAGTCTTTGAAGAGGAATATAATCCGGAGATCGAGATCAAGGATGCGATCCTTCTGGGCTTAAAGGCACTCCACTCCGCAACTGAAGGCAAGTTCGATATGGATACCGTAGAGATCGGTGTCACCGGACGCGAGATTCCTCTCTTCAAGAAGATGAGCCGGGAAGATGTCGCTGTATATGTAGAACAGTTCAAGCAGTGATCAGATCTGACCTGATATGATACCGCTCGAAAAGTCCACTGTTGCGCGCCTTGAGAGTTTTGGGGAACGCTTCGAGATTCTCGTTGACCCTGACAAGGCTGCGCTAGTAAGGCAGGGGCAGGCCATTGACATTGAGGATGTAGTTGCGGCCCTCAACGTGTTTAGCAATACCTCAAAGGCAACCCGCGCCCCTGACGAGGCACTCATAAAAGTCTTCCACACAACAGACTTTGTGACAATTGCGCGCCGTATCATAGAGAAAGGTGAGATCCATCTCACATCCGAACAGCGCAAACATATGATTGAGGAAAAACGCCGGCAAGTGGTAAATTTCATAGCGCGCAATGCGGTCAACCCACAGACCGGGCACCCGCACCCCCCGCACAGGATCGAGATGGCAATGGAAGAAGCGCGCGTGAACATCGACCCTTTCAAGCATCTTGATGAACAGGTAAAAGAGACGGTTAAGGCATTGCGTCCTCTCCTGCCGATAAGGTTTGAAGAACTCCGGCTTGCAATCCGGATCCCGGCAGACTTTGCAGCAAAATCTTACGGGGATATTGCTGCCGGCTGCACCATGGAAAAAGACGAGTGGCAGAAGGATGGATCCTGGATTTGTGTTGTGCGCATCCCGGCAGGAATCCAGAGTGATTTCTATGATCTCATCAATAAACTCACCAAAGGCGAGGGTCAGGTAAAAATCCTCAATCAGGTATATTAATTCTGACGACAAATACAACAAGACAGATCGGGGAATATCCATTATGGCAAGCTCCACACATAAAGCAAAAGGAAAAGTTACAAGAAGTGCCGGGCGTTTTGGGTGCCGGTACGGCAGATTTGTACGTAAGCGAGTAGCAGATATTGAAGCTGTTTCAAGAGCACTTCACACATGTCCGAAATGTGACATGCTGTCTGTCCAGCGCCGGGGAACCGGTATCTGGGAATGCCGCAAATGCGGGTTTAAGTTTGCCGGTGGGTCATACGTGCCGCAGACGCCGGCCATGAAGATTGCCAAGCGCGCAATCGACAGAACGGTTGAAGAACACAGGAAATAAACGGAATATATATGCCAAGTTCTTACAAATGTGCACGGTGCAAACAGAAAGTTGAAGTCGATGTCAACGTGCGGTGCCCATATTGCGGTCACCGGATCCTTTTTAAGGAACGTGGCGCGGCGATCAAGGAACTAAAAGCCCGCTAATCCGGCGCATTCAGACAAGCTGCCTGAATCAACATACTTATCTTGTTTTTAATCCCACTCTGCAGAGGGATTCTTTTAATGCCGCACCATGAAGCGATCTTCCGGTTTTTTACTGAACATGCCGTTTTAATCCATAAGGCCCTGTTACCGGAACTCACCGATGAAGTGAACCCGCGTTCAAAGACGAGCTGCTGGCTGGAAGGAGAAAATATACTGCTGCTCAAAATCGAAGCGGAAGATACCGCAGCCCTCCGGGCCGCACTCAATATGGCATTGCGCCTTGTGAATGTGGCAGACGAGATGCAACAGATCGTCACGCACTAACTCTGCCGGCATAACGTGGATAATCTGATGATCGTCATCCTTTTGCTCCCTGTACTACTCTTTATGTCGTACGGTGTTCAACAATACCCTGAGAAGGTCAGGTATTTCGTTTTACCCGGCGCAATCCTCAATACCTTTACTGTCAGAAATATAGAGGGAGAACAATCATGAACAATATATCACCAAAAGTACAGAACCAGCTGGGCATGCTCCAGCAGATCCAGCAACAGCTTCAGACCATCCTCCAGCAGAAGGCCCAGTACGAAATGGCAGTGCGTGAGGCAAAGCGTGCAGAGGAAGAGATCAGCGATGCAGCTGAAGATGCAGTCATGTACATGAGTGTAGGTACCGTCATGATGCAGAAGAAAAAAGTTGACGTGAATGCAAAGCTCGCCGATAAGGTAGAGTCCCTTGAGTTGCGCATCAAGTCCTTAGAGAAACAGGAAAAGATGCTGCAGGGCAAATTCGAGCAGCTCCAGGCGCAGATCAAGGAAGCACTCGAAGGCAAGGGTGCTCCGGCAGCCGCATAATTAACGATCTTTTTTAGTGTATTCTTTTTTTTAGTCCGTGCAGGTTCCGGCAGGTTTTTTGTATCAGGACACGAAACAGCATGTATGGATAGAGTTCCTGCAGCAGCCCGGCGTTTTTTTTCCATCAAATCTGCAGCAGACCATGCATCCTGTGCGCACAAAGGACAATGCCGGAAGGACCGGAGAACTCCTTACATTGTCCACCCGGCCCGGGTAGCAGGATACGTGAGTATGTTTGGCGGCTCGCATGCGGCGATCATCTCTGCCTGGCTTCACGATGTCTATGAGGACTGCACTCCGGAATGGATCTCGTTAACGGACTCTTTTATTGCCGCCCTCCCCCTGCCAGAGGATGAACAGCAGGAAATCGCTGCCATTGTCGATGCCCTGACAAAAAAGAACACGATTCCTGGAAAAGCAGCCCGGCTATCCGACAGCATAGGACGGATTCTTGACGCCCCCCCTGAAGCTACGCTGGTTAAGATCTGTGATCGGATCGATAATTTTTTAGATACGGCCTGTCGTGACGGTCAGGTGAGGAAACGCTATCTCGTCTCCACGGATGAGATCATGGATCGGCTCTCTTTTCGTGCATATTACTGCGGGTACGAAAACGCCATGAATACGCTCAAAGAGATCCGGTATGCATCCCCAAAAAATGAGTGAATGATTATTTCCGGCTGGTTAAGTTGATCGCATTGACCAGCGCCTCAACGGATGAGAGCACAATGTCGTCTCCGCTGCCGCTGGCATCGTAGATCTTGCCGTGTTCGTCTTCTACGGCAATCGTGACGTGGCACATCGAGTCAGAACCTCCGGCGATCGCTTCGATGTTGAACTCTTTTAACTGCACACGCGCCGGCACGATCCCGAAGATCGCCTTTAAGGCTGCATCAACCGGGCCATTACCCACTGCGGAAAAGACATGCTCTTTCCCGTTTACCATTGCCTTTACGCTTGCAGTGGGGATCATGTGATTGCCGGTCATGATCGCGATATCCATTAATCGGAGCATCTTGTGACTCAGTTCGATCTCCATCACGGTCTGGGCGATCTCGTAGAGGTCTGCATCGGTCACCCGTTTGCCCTTGTTGGCGATTGCCTTGACTTTCTCGACAATGGCATCCAGCTGGGTGTCGTTGGGACTGATATGGACCTCAGACAGCATCTGGTGCACTGCGTGCCTTCCAACATGTTTTCCAAGGGTCAGCCTGCGCCGGTGCCCGACCATCTCCGGGGTCATGATGCCGGGTTCAAAGGTCGC
>JAURZP010000068.1 GCA_030653335.1 Methanoregula sp.
TCAGGAGGACTGCGTAATTGTTGTGGAGGCTTGAGAACTGGCAAACCCGGAATGTATCGATCACCGGGTTTTTCTTCACATTGTTTAAGAGCCGGTCACCGATCATGGTGTCGCACGCAGTGATCGACCAGCGGGTGGGAACCAGGTGCCGGTTTCGTTCCACTCCCATTGTCCCTACCGAGAATGCTTTCTGGATGCTTGAGAATGGAACACCCTGACGGTGCAGACCGATAACTGCTTCAGCAGATCTGAGGTCCGTGTCATAGAACACCTTTTCGAGCTTTTGGTCATACCTCCCGCTCTCGATCTCAAACCGTTCAATTGCGGCACTCGGACCAAACGGCGTATGCTCTTCAGAAAAGGTTGTACCTGTAGGGATCGATGAGAAAGCCACTTCGCTTTCTATAGAGGATGAGGACAAAGAGATCTCCTGGAGTTTCTCTATGTACCGCGAGCCAAGATCTCCTGCATTCACCATTGATTTTCCCCTCACGAGATTGAGCCGGTAACCGATGATCTCTTCCTGTGTGTGGTTGCCGGCAATCCATGACTCCGGCAGGTCCATAATCGCGGTGTCGCCGTGCTGTGGTGCGATCATCGGGCCGGCATAAACATCCGGGTAATTCCAGCTGCCGATAAATACCGATGGCGGAGAACTCCCCTCCATCTCTTTTCCCACGTCAACCGATCTCATCTGTTGTGTCGATGCGGTCAGTTGTTTGAGATATGCACCCTTGCCGATCATTGCATTGTGAGAAAGGTAAGAACGAGAGAATATAAGGAACATAGTGTGCGGGGAGAAAGTGATGCGGGTAAGTTTTATGAGATAGCGCGCCACCATTTATACAATACATACCTTCATTGGCTTAGAACGTCATACATATAGTAAAGGAGTTGTCTGAATTAGACCCAATAACAACGAAGATGTAGATCCAAACGCAGTAAATGCGGACGGAACACCGGTGGTCCGGGTCCGTCTGCCCAAGAAATGGGCCGGTGAGCAATTCGCATTCGCTGATCTCATGATGGGAGCAAACCATATCCGGGTTCGGTGTTACGACGGAGTCACCCGCATGGGCCGGATCAAGGGAAAGATCAAGAAGCGCGCCTGGATACGGGAAGGCGACATTGTGATTGTCACCCCCTGGAGTTTCCAGGACGAGAAGTGCGATATCATTTACCGCTACCTGCCGCCCCAGGCGGACTGGCTGCGCAAGAACCGGTATCTTTAATACTTTTTTACTATTAAAAAAAAGCCCTGCCATTTTCATGTGGCCGCATGCATGTGACAACAAATTCTTAAAAAATGTTACATTTTTCTGGCATGCATATCCAGTCACAAAAAAAAACAAAAAA
>JAURZP010000049.1 GCA_030653335.1 Methanoregula sp.
CAAAGATATCCAACCCGCGCGATTTTGAAGTAAAGAATGTTGTTGTAGAAATAACCGGCACGGGTGCAACGATAAACCCATCTAAGATATCCCTCGGTACAATCAAAGCAGGTGGAAATGTCCTGGCAAATTTCTCAGTAACACCCCAACAGCAGACGACTCTCTCCCTAAAAGTGACCTATGATAATGGTGATAATACGCATACAATGTCAGGAACTCTTCCGATCATCTTTGGAGAGAACAAGAAGCAAGCCGATCCTAAAGTGAATAATATCAAGATTACCAAGGTGGGTACGGTCTATCACGTGACAGGAGATGTCACAAATGCAGGACTGGAAACGGCAAATGCGGTCACGATTACATCGAGTTCTCCTGCAACAGCCCAGGACCCGTACAAGGTTTATGTAGTAGGTGTTCTGAAACCGGATGACTTCGGGAGTTTTGAAGTTTCGTTCTCTACCGAGAGTACAACAAGCATCCCCCTCCAGATGTCATACAAGGATACCGATGGCAACGTGATCACTTCACAACAGAATATCAATCTCGCAACTGCCACATCGTCGGACACGAATACGGTTCAACCCTCAATTCTTCCCATCGTTGGGGTAATCATCGTCATTGCGCTTGTCGGTGGCGGGTACATCTATATGCGGAAACGAAAAGCCGAGTAGGAGGGAGATATCATGCAACCGGCCATCCAGTTCGAGGATGTGGTGAAAATCTACCCTCTCAAGTCGGGGGATGTAACGGCACTCAATCATATCTCATTTGAGGTACAGCGGGGGGAGTTCATCTCGATCATGGGACCCTCGGGATCAGGTAAATCAACCCTCCTCACCCTCATGGGATGTCTTGACAAACCTACCTCCGGTAGTATCTCTATGAGCGGGGTACCGATACGGGATATGTCCGATATGGAACTGACCTCCCTGCGCAGGGACCGGATCGGTTTCATCTTCCAGTACTTCAACCTCTTCCCGCTCTTAAACATCATCGAGAACGTCAGTTTTCCCCAGATGCTCAAGTCCGGAGTAAACGAGGTACGGGCGCGGGAAGTGCTCCGGGCAGTCCAGCTGGACGAAAAACTCTACACTCATACACCTATGGAATTGTCCGGGGGCCAGCAGCAGCGGGTAGCGGTCGCCCGGGCCCTCATCAATGATCCCGATATCCTCCTGTGCGATGAACCCACGGGAAACCTCGATTCAAAAACGGGGGCCAGTATCATGGAGCTCATGACAGAACTCAACAAAAACGGCGCTACGATCATTGTCGTGACGCACGATCCCAATGTTGCGAATTACACGAACCGGACGATCCGGATTGTTGACGGGTGCATTGCCTCATGATCTTCTGGGAAATTGCAAAGCGCAATCTCCGGATCCATATGCTCCGGTCAACCCTTGCGATGCTCGGCATCGTGATCGGGGTCGTTGCTATCGCATCCATGGGGATCCTGGGAAACAGTATGGTTGCGACCGTCTCTGAAAGTCTCTCCTCGGTGGGAGACAGTGTTATCGTCAGCCCGTATTCTGGAGGTGGCGGTGGGATGGGACCCGGGGGAGGTGGTGGCGGAGGGAGCTCGGTGAACCTGAAACTCTCTGACCAGAATTACCAGCAGATCAAACGAGCCGTTGCTCCCAATGTGGCGATTCCGGTGCTCTCGACATCGGAACGTATGAAAGTGGGTGTTGGCAGTGATGATATTGTTGCAACCATCTATGGGGTGGATCCACAGTATATCCCGGATCTTAACCTGAAGTTGACTGCAGGTGATTACAACAACGGCAACTCCGGCTGCCTTGTGGGTTCCACGTTTGCCAAGGACCATAATATCAAAGTCGGCTCACGGATTTCCATAGGCAGTGATGGTGAGAAGG
>JAURZP010000063.1 GCA_030653335.1 Methanoregula sp.
TCCGGGTGATGAGGTGGTCATCGCCCAGCCCAGTTATGTCTCGTATGCCCCCTGCGTAACTCTTTCGGGAGGAAAGCCGGTCCCTGTCAGGTGCACGGAAGAGGATCATTTCAAGCTCAACCCCGATGCCCTACAAGAACAGATCACGCCAAAGACCAAAGCACTGATCATCAACTTCCCCAACAATCCGACCGGTGCGGTGATGAACGGCAGCGATCTGAAAGCGATCGCAGACATTGTGATTGATAAGGATCTCCTGCTGATCAGCGACGAGGTTTATGCAGAGCTGACGTATGAGGGCACCCACGTGGCTGCGGCTACTGTGAGCGATCTATGGGAGAGGACGATCACGCTGAACGGCTTTTCCAAGGCATATGCAATGACCGGATGGCGTGTCGGGTACCTGTGCGCCCCAAAAGAACTCTGTGATGCTGCGCTAAAGATCCACCAGTATGTCATGCTCTGCGCCCCGGTGATGGGTCAGATCGGGGCACTCGAAGCCCTCCGGTCCGCTGAGGATGATAAGAACAGCATGGTGAATGAATACCGCCTCAGGCGCAACATGTTTGTCGCTGGTTTAAACCGTATCGGCCTTAACTGCCATGTTCCTGAAGGAGCGTTCTATGCCTTCCCTTCAGTGAAAGAAACCGGTCTTTCTGATGTGGAATTTGCCGAACGTCTGTTAAAAGAGCAGAAAGTAGCAGTTGTTCCTGGCAGCGTTTTTGGGAATGGGGGAGAGGAGCACCTCAGGTGTGCCTACGCGGTCTCAAGAAAAGATCTCACTGAAGCGCTTGGCAGGATGGAGACTTTTATCAGCGGAATCTGATTCCGCTCATTCTTATCCCTGTTTCTTGCATTACACACTCTGCCATTAGCAGGGTACAGGCAGATTAAGGGATAGTTTATTTTGCACTTCAACCTATACTACATGAAACAAATATGAGCTGCACAATCATCGTTGGTGGATTTTTTGGGGATGAGGGTAAGGGCAAGATCGTTGCCCACATCGCTTTTAAGGATAAACCTGCAATCATCTCCCGCGGCGGTGTGGGTCCGAATGCCGGACACACTGTTCAGGTTGGCGACCACGAATATAGTGTTCGCATGGTTCCGTCCGGTTTTGTCTTTAAGGATGCGAAACTCTGTATCGGGAGCGGTGTGCTTGTTGATCCCAGAGTTCTGAAATTTGAAGTTGACACTCTTGGTGTAAAAGGCCGGGTCTTTGTGGACAAGCGCTGCGGGATCATAACAGAAGATCATATCGCACGCGACAAGGGAAGCAACCACCTGGCAAAGACGATCGGGAGCACGGGTTCCGGGTGCGGACCTGCAAACTCTGATCGTGTTATGCGGACATCTCCGCAAGCAAAGGACGTACCCGAGCTTGCCGAATACCTGCTCGATGTCCCCATGGCTATTGACGAAGAGTTAAAGAAAGGCAGCAATGTCCTTTTGGAAGGCACGCAGGGTTTTGGCATATCCCTGTATTACGGCACCTATCCGTTTGTGACGAGCAAGGACACCTCCGCTTCCCAGATTGCAGCAGATAACGGTGTCGGGCCAACAAAGATCGACGATGTGGTCGTGGTCTTCAAGGCTTACCCCACTCGTGTCGGGGAAGGTCCGTTCAGCACCGAGATGTCGTTTGAGAAATCCGATGGAATGGGGATCAAGGAGTTTGGGACCGTCACCCACCGGAAACGCCGTATCGGGGGCTGGGACGGGGATATGGCCCGGTACTCTGCAATGATCAATGGGTGCACACAGGCAGCGATCACCGGCATTGACCGGGTGGACAAAGACTGCTTTGGTGTCAGGGACTATGCGAAGTTATCCAAAAAGGCAAAAGACTTCATCAAACAGGCTGAAGATGACATCGGATGCGCTGTTGCCCTGATATCAACCGGTCCTGAAGTCACCCAGATTATCGATCTGAGGGATGAGCGGTAATGAGACGCTCTTTGATGGACATTCTCTGTTGCCCTGTCTGCAAGGGCGATCTCGTGCTCTCTGTCACTACAGAAGATGATAAAGAGATCCTGGAAGGCGGACTGCATTGTGCTGCATGCCGGGTGGATTACCCCATCAGCGAAGGCATACCCAATCTTCTGCCCCAGACTCACCAGGAATAACAGGAGGAGGCATGAACTTCCCGCTGCCCTTTTTTGTATTGATCTCTTCGGGCACCAGGAGTAATGATTCGGGTTTTGAGATATACCTCAATCGAAGCGGTATCAATTCGATCGATCTGCCACGGGGGAAGATCCAGGCAGTAACCGGCAACAATCTTCGGATAACATTTGTAAACCGGGGGGCCCCCATTCACATCACCATCACTGCTGCAAATGCGGGCAATTTCACCGATTTTTTTCACGAGAACATGTATGTTGTCGATGAATCGGTGCTGACGTTCCCGGTGTATACCGATATCCCCGAAGGGTTTTTTGACCTTGAAATTATTGCAGGATACGGAGTGATGAAAACTACCGCTCATGTGGATGTGATCCACCCGCCACCAAAAAAACCGATCATTTTGGAAGAATCACCGGTCCAACCGGTTGCCCGTGGTCGCCCACATCTTCTGATGGTGATGATGGGAATCGCACTCATCCTATATACTGCCTGGCTCTATACCGCTATTGAACTGTTAAATATCGCCTCGTTTCTCATGCTCATCGTTGGCGCACTCTACATATGGTACCGTCAGCGCTAGCGCTTTTTGCAATTGTCCTTTTTGCCGCGCTTCTGGTTGACCGGCTGACAGGCGATCCCCATTCGGCGTGGCACCCGGTCTCTCTTATCGGCCGCTTCATCGGCTGGTGGGGAAAGCCAGAACTCTATTCTCCAAAAATCCAGCGGTTTACCGGAATCGTTCTCTGGCTGGTGACCATTGTCCTCTTTGCAGCCCCGTTTTATTGCTTTGCCACTCTTGCCCCATGGTACCTTTACCTGATCATCGCCCCGTTTCTTCTTAAGTGCTGTTTTGCGTGGCGATCCTTAGAGGAGCACACGCTTGCAGTTGTCGACGCTCTCAAAGATGGCGTAGAGACCGGGCGTGAAAAGGTGAAGATGCTGGTCTCCCGCGGCACAGCGAACCTTGACCGTGAACATATTCTCTCTGCCGGTTACGAATCGATGACTGAGAATCTTACCGATAGTATCATCTCGCCGCTCTTCTTTTTTTGCCTGTTCGGGCTTACGGGGGCTGCGGTCTTTCGTGCGGCCAATACCATGGATGCGATGCTGGGATACCGGGACGAACGTGAGCGTATCGGGTGGTGCGCGGCCCGGATGGATGACATTCTCAATTATATCCCGGCCCGGATCACCGCTCTGCTCATCCTGCTGCACTTTGCACAAAAAGGGCGTTTCTCTAGTGCCCTGCTGATAATGCGGCGGGATGGAAAGAACCGCCCCGGGTTCAATGGCGGGATTGTGATGGCCGCAATGGCCGGCGGTGCCGGTGTGCGGTTTGAGAAGCCCGGAATGTATACGATCGGTGACAGTGAACGGACGCTGGACGAGGGAGGTGCAGACATTCTTGAGGCAACACGGATGGTCACGCTGATGTTTGTACTGATTGCCGCTGGTACTCTGTTTTTATTGGGATCGTTGATCAAATAGTACCGTCATATGAAACTCGAGGAACTGAGATTCGGTACCGAGCTCCTCAAGCGCGGCTTTGCATCCATGCAGAAAGGGGGCGTTATCATGGATGTGGTGAATGCTGAACAGGCAAAGATTGCTGAGGAAGCCGGGGCCGTTGCAGTCATGTCGCTGGAGCGGGTGCCTTCAGATATCCGGAAGATGGGCGGAGTTGCCCGCATGGCAGATCCCCAGAAGGTTATCGAGATCATCGATGCAGTATCCATTCCGGTGATGGGAAAGGTGCGGATCGGTCACTTTGTCGAGGCGCAGGTGCTCGAAACGCTCGGTGTTGATATGATCGATGAGAGCGAAGTCCTGACACCGGCAGATGAGCAATACCATATCGATAAGAAACTCTTCAAGGTCCCCTTTGTCTGCGGTGCCCGCGATCTGGGGGAAGCCCTGCGCCGGATCAATGAAGGAGCCGCCATGATCCGGACCAAGGGTGAGGCAGGGACCGGAAATGTTGTCGAGGCAGTGCGCCACATGCGAAATATCATGGGAGAGATCCGCATGCTTAAGGGAATGGACAAACAGGAGATGACCGATTATGCACGGGATATTGAAGCCCCGGCAGAACTGGTGATCGAATGTGCCGAGCGCGGCAGGTTGCCCGTTGTGAACTTCTCCGCGGGAGGTATTGCTACACCATCCGATGCCGCGATGATGATGCAGCTGGGTGCAGATGGCGTGTTTGTCGGGTCCGGTATCTTCAAGTCCACCAACCCCGAGCTGATGGCAAAAGCGATCGTAGAAGCCGTCAACCACTTCAATGAACCTGAGGTTATCGCACGGGTGAGCCGCGGGCTTGGCGATGCGATGCCCGGTCTCGATATCCACACCCTCAGGGACGATGAGGTGCTGCAGACCCGTGGACGTTAAGGTCGGCGTTCTCGCATTGCAGGGGAATGTGAGCGAGCACATCGATGCGTTTGTGCTTGCACTCGACCGCATTGGCTGCGGGCACTCCTCATCTGTTGTCACCGTACGCCACCCCGCTGATCTGGAAGGCTGTCACGCGTTAGCTCTTCCGGGCGGGGAATCGACTACCATCTCCCGGCTCATCGATAAGAACCACCTCTATGAGCCGATCCGCAATTTTTCCGGTGGCATCTTTGCAACCTGCGCCGGCATGGTGCTGATCGCAACTCATGTGGATGATGCCCGCATCAATACATTAAATCTTATCGACATGACCGTTGACCGGAATGCATTTGGCCGCCAGCGGGAATCGTTTGAAGCAGATATTTCCCTTAGCGATATTGACGGAGGACCGTTTCATGCAATCTTCATCCGGGCACCGGTTGCAACTCATGCGGGTGCCGGTGTCACGGTTCTATCCCGGCTGGATCAGGGGATTGTTGCTGTAGAGCAGGGAAAGCACATGGCCCTCTCGTTCCACCCGGAACTTGGAGGGGATACCCGGCTACACGAGCGGTTTTTGAAAATTATTGGCGTTTAACTGCGTTTATTCTGTCAACCCTCGTCTAATCACCATTTATCTCAGCTTATAACGCCCCAATAGCCAAAATAATCCCAAATTAAGGCGCATATAATGCGTTCTGAGGCACATTATAGCGGTTTTGGGGCACTTTATTTTCGTTCCGCTACCTGCCCGTTGATTTTAAGATTTAAGCGAAAACTTACCCTGCTCTTGAAAAGGTCAAAATGAACCCATTTTGCGGTTTCATCCAACAAACAAGCCCCGATAGAATCCGGGCGTTTTACGGGGTTTTTTAAAAATGCCCCGTTTGACAAACGGAGCGTTTTGCGGGGTTTTAGGGGTTTCACCCCTCATTTTTTCATAACCTACCGGTTCACCCAACTGAGAGGGGGGTTTTGGTTATTATTCAGGGGTGGGTCGGCAGGGATTATAATGAGGGGATATCCAACCGACCCCGGAATTTTTTATTTTTTTCCGTGTGCCCGGTTTTAAAAAAAAAAATCCGGCCCTTGTTATCGACAAAAGGTATACGGCATTTACAATTGGGATATGACCGGAGGAACGCGAGAAAGATTTTTTATATTACTCTTCACGTTTGCTTTAACCGATGATGGATGTATCGTGAATCAATTTGGTATAACGTTTGTTTGGGATTGGAAATCTTATGAAAACACCGTTAAGAAATATCCAGAGCCCCACAACCAAGGTTTAATACAATATAAATGCAATCTCATGTCGTGGAATAATGGATAAGAAAAATGTCCTGATTGTTGAAGATGATCCGATCATTCAGCATCTCATCCAGATATGTTTAAAAAATCTCGGATATGAGGTCTGCGGCACTGCAGGGACTGGTGATGAAGCGGTGGCATCTGCTCAAAAAACAAAACCCGATTTTGTCCTGATGGATATTAACTTAAGTGGAAAAATTGACGGGATTGATGCTGCACGGCAGATCAAAGCACAATCGGATGCACGAATTATCTTTCTCACAGCTTTTTCCGATGAACAGATTATCGAACGTGCAAAGGAGATCCATCCAGCCGGATTTATCTTAAAACCATTCTCAAACAATGATCTTCGTATTACACTTGAGCTTGCAAAATGATTTTTTAGGTACGCTGGCTGCAGGAATGCGAATGCGAAGGGTTGCCCGTGCGGTAACACCCCGGATGCGGTAGGGATGTGTAAGAAATGACCACAAAAAAGATCAGCTGGTGGCAGATTGTATCCCTGCTAATCATTATCGCCGGGATACTTTTGTCCGGCTGGTCAGCTCAGCAGCAGGATGCTTCCCAGCGCAGGGAACTGCTGACAAATACCCGGCTTGCACAATCCGGTGCTATCACTCCCGCAGAGATTGGCACACTCACCGGGTCGGCTGCGGACCTTACCTCGCCGGAATACATTGCACTCAAAACACATCTGGGACAGATCCGGGCAAATGTACCGTTGGTCAAGTATGCATACCTGATGGGACAGCGGCAGGACGGCACCATCTTCTTTTATGCGGACTCAGAACCCGCCACATCAGGAGATTATTCGCATCCCGGAGAAGTCTATATCGGGGCATCGACGAGTGCTGGTCTGGTGTTTTTGACCGGAAATATGGTAAGTGAAGGGCCATTATCAGATCGCTGGGGGACATGGGTGACCGGGCTCACTCCGGTCAGGGATCCCGGGACGGGAAAGGTCATTGCCGTCATGGGTATGGACGTCGATGCCACGGACTGGAACATGGAAATTTTCCGCCAATGTCTGCCCACGCTGATCGTAACATTCCTAATCCTTCTCATGTATCTCGCATTCACTCTTTTCCAGCAGCGTGCGCAGGAAGATGCACGCCGGATTGCAAAAGCACAAGAGGTTCTGCGGGAGAGTGAGGAAAAATATCACGATCTCCTTGAAAATGCCAGCGATCTTATCCAGAGTGTGAAGCCCGATGGATCTTTTGTATTTGTAAACCGGGCCTGGTGTGAAATTCTGGGGTATACCAAAGATGAATTACAAAATCTCACATTATTTGATATCATCCATCCCGACAGTCAGGCTCATTGTATGGAAATTTCCCAGAGGGTGATAAGTGGCGAAAAAATTAATGACGTTCAGGCGAAGTTTGTAGGAAAAAATGGTAATGTGATTGTTGTTGAAGGAAATGCGAATTGTCGTTTTATAGATGGCATACCTGTTGAATCCCGTTCAATTTTCAGGGACATTACCGAACGTAAAAGGATGGAGGAGCAAAATGCAAAACTTATCCATGAACTCGAAATAGCAAATAACGAGCTCAAGGATTTTGCCTATATCGTCTCACATGACTTAAAAGCCCCCCTCCGTGCGATAGGGTCACTCTCCCAGTGGCTATATGCTGATTACAAGGATAAAATTGACCCGGATGGAAAGGTCCAGCTGGATCTTCTTGTCAACCGTGTCAACCGCATGCAGAGCCTGATCGAGGGGATTTTAGAATATTCCCGTGTTGGGAGAGTTAGTGAAGTGAAAGTGACCATTAACTCCAATACGCTCCTTCGGGAGATAATCGACAGTCTTTCCCCGCCCTCACATATCAGCATCGTAGTTGACTCACCTCTTCCAGATATATATTACGAAAAGACCCGGATTCGGCAGGTGTTTGCGAACCTGATAGGAAATGCCATCAAATATATGGACAAGCCACAGGGCGAGATCCATATCGGCTGTATGCAGGACGGGAGTTACTGGAAATTTTCTGTGAAGGATAACGGACCGGGCATTGATAAAAAATACTATGAACGGGTGTTCCAGATATTCCAGACGCTCCATGCACGGGACGAGGTTGAGAGTACTGGCATAGGACTTACGATCGTCAAGAAGATCATTGAGATGTATGGCGGAAAGATCTGGATCGAATCTGAACTTGGAAAGGGCAGTACTTTTTATTTCACAATTCCTATTCAGGGTCCTGCACCCGGTGGGGATGTTAAGTTATGAGAACATTCCAGACCGGCTCTTCTAGTTAAAGAGGGTATAATACAGGTCGACTAATGGGGGTGATTGGCCATCCTTTCTCTTCGGATAACGGAACTTATGACACGCTCTCCTTATCATCTTGAATAGGAAAATATTTTCTCATTCCAATGAAATAAAAACAGATTTTTATAGATTAGGTTCACGATAGTTTCTATAGTTATCGAATCGATACCGGTGTTGAATATCCGTGATAATTGCATTTGAAAAAGAAGAGCATCTCAAAAATTTTATAGATACTCTCCAGATAGGAATTCTCATTATCGATGCAGAAACGCATACAATTGTGTATGCAAATCCGATGGCACTCTCAATAATCCGGGCACCGGAGGATAAAGTTCTCGGGCAGATATGCCATAAGTTTGTCTGCCCTTCCGAAAAAGGCAAATGCCCTGTCACCGATTTCAACTTGCCGGTGGTCAATGCCGAGCGGGTTCTTTTGAACGTTCGTGGCGAGAGAATTCCGATCATTAAAAGCGTAAAAAGCATGACGATCGAGGGGAAGAGACTGCTCATTGAGAGCTTTGTTGACATCAGTGATCGAAAGAGGATGGAAAATTTCAATGCGCAGCTTATCCACGAACTCGAAAATGCTAATAATGAGCTTAAGGATTTTGCCTATATTACCTCCCATGACTTGAAAGCACCACTCCGTGCGATAGGGTCACTCTCCCAGTGGTTATATACTGATTACAATGACAAATTTGACGAGGAGGGAAAGGTCCAGCTGGATCTTCTCGTCAACCGTGTCAACCGCATGCAGAACCTGATCGAAGGGATTTTAGAGTATTCGCGTGTTGGGAGGACACGTGAGGAGAATGAGACCATTAACCTCAATATGCTCATCCAGGAGATTATTGACAGTCTTTCCCCCCCCCAAAATATCAGCGTTGTAATCGACACACCCCTTCCAACGATCTACTTTGATAAGACCCGGATTCGGCAGGTGTTTGCGAACCTGATAGGAAATGCCATCAAATATATGGACAAGCCACAGGGCGAGATCCATATCGGCTGCATGCAGGATGAGAATAACTGGAAATTTTCTGTGAAGGATAACGGACAGGGCATTGATAAAAAATACTATGACCGGGTGTTCCAGATATTCCAGACGCTCCATGCACGGGACGAGGTTGAGAGTACCGGCATAGGACTCACGATCGTCAAGAAGATCATCGAGATGTATGGCGGAAAGATCTGGATCGAGTCTGAACTGGGAACCGGCAGTACTTTTTATTTCACAATTCACGAGGAAAAAGAGACCATTGACCCGAATATGTTCATCCGGGAAATTATCGACAGCCTCTCCCCCCCCTCACATATCAGTATAGTACTTGACACCTCTTTTCCAATGGTCCACTCTGATAAGATCCGGATTCGACAGGTATTCTCACACCTGATAGGTAATGCAATCAAATACATGGATAAACCGCAGGGCGAGATCCATATCGGCTGCATACAGAATGGGAATAACTGGAAATTTTTTGTGAATGATAACGGTCCGGGCATGGATGAATAATACTTTGTTCGGGTGTTTAATATGTTCGAGACGTTTCTTGCACGGTACGAGGTTGTGAGTACGTGCATAGGACTTACTATCGTCAAGAAGATCATCGAGAT
>JAURZP010000088.1 GCA_030653335.1 Methanoregula sp.
CTCTCGAATTTTTCAGGACCGTGCAGAACAAGCTGCATTGGGCCATCACCGGTCATACAGCTGCAGAGATTATCGCGGTGCGGGCTGATGCTTCCTGGCCGAACATGGGGCTTACGAACTGGAAAGGTGCAAAGGTAAGAAAGAGGGATGTCACCGTTGCGAAAAATTACCTTGATGAAACGGAAATCCGTCAGCTCAACCGCATCATTACCATGTATCTCGATTACGCAGAGATGCAGGCAGAACGAAAACAGCCCGTCCACATGATCGAGTGGAAAGAGAAACTCGATAATTTCCTCAAGTTCAATGAGCGGGAAATTCTTGAGGATTCCGGTAAGGTATCCATGGAAATTGCACAGCGTCTCGCAGTAGAAGAATATGAAAAATTTTCCCAGCGTCGGGTTGCTGAGGATACAACTGTTTCAGATACAGATTTTTAAAACTATTTCGAGAAAGATTGAGCAAAAGAAACGCGAGGATCAGAAAAACCGTCGTTGATCGGATATTTCATAATTTTGCTGACACCGGCAAAATGTTGCCCCGTCTTTCGATCTGCTGTTATTCGTCGCCTTCATCCATAGCAGATGGCCGTTGTGCGATTGGATGATAGAGCGGGCGGGGCTATTCCGGAACCGGAAGGCCCGGGCCCCACCCGCCCCCGCTGAAACCCGGGGGCTGGCCACTCTCGCGTAACGGTCCTGCCTTGAGTAGGTAATTGCATGCCGTTTGGCAATTGTCCGGAACAAGGGTTACTGCCCGAAGGACTCGTTCGTCCCAAGGAAGAACAGCGTTGTCCTGCCGTACTCTTCCGGTGCAACACCGCCACCCGCATGCGGGAGACCCCGGAACCGGACCAGCCAGGAACTGTTGATCTTCTCCGCCATCCGGACCGAGAGGACTGCGGGCGTTATGGTGTCCTCTGTGCCAACCACGAGCATGACATACTTGTTTATTCCCGGCAACCGCTCTTCGGTCCCGTTCCATGCCAGGATTGCACGGGCCTCGTCCCGCAGACCGGGGGGCGATGCGGGATCGACAGCAACGGATTCCAGGTAGACTTTGAGGTAACGGATCTCCGGTACCTGAATACTGTACGACGGGGAGTCAAGGATCATCTTTCGCACCTGTTCGGGATGGCCCAGGGCAAGCTCCTGGGCGATGATGAGGGCAAGAACGGGGAGTAATCGTCTCATGGGACACCACGCGGTTGCGATATATCCAACACGGACGCGATGGCTGATTAAGGTTGGGGAACGGAAGAACCGGAAAATAGCCAGAGCACCATACCAAGGTATATCATTTGACAAAAAAACCGGGGAATCATGGCAGAGTGAGCGGTACCGGAAAAGGGCAAAGACGCGATCACCCATACCATCAAAATGCCTTTGTAGGGCAACAACAATTATGGTACAGAGGCATCTTTATGGGAACCGAAGCAGTATCCCTCAATACCGTTCTTGAATACGTCGAGAAGCTCGATATCGAAGACCAGCAATATCTTCAGGAGATCATCCACCGCAGGCTTATCGACGCAAAACGCATGGCTATTGTGAGCAGGGCAAAGCAAGCGAAAGCAAACTTACAGAAACACAAAAGCCGGAGCGGGACGGCAAAAGATCTTCTGGCGGATCTGAATGGTTGAACTCAATCTCGGGAGGAGCGGTTCAAGAAGATCTACAAGAAGTGGTCGAACCAGCACCCGGAGCTGAAGGCACAATTTGCCAAAAAGATTGTTCAGTTTGAAGAAGATCCATTTCATTCTTCCTTGAAAACCCATACTTTAAGCGGGGTCTTAAAAGGACTCTGGTCGTTCAGGATTACGTATGAGCACCGCCTCGTTTTCGATTTTGTTGACGATAGCCGGACACAAGTTCTCCTGATCGATATCGGTTCGCATGAAGAAGTGTATTAGAGTTCGATTCTTTTTTTAAGATCCACCCGCCCCCTCCGAAACCCGGGGGCTGGCCGGGTCTCCGCGTAACGGCCCAGCCTTGAGCCGGTCATCGCATGGCGTTTGACAATTGCCCGGAACAGGAACGGGCACCGGAAGAGGCAGGTACCGGAGATTTTGGGAGAGGGAGCGGACGCGGGAGGCTCATATAACATCACAAGGACAATTCCTCCTGATTTTTTTCTCTGTGATATACCAATTCTTCAGCACTTCCACAACATTTTCACTTTCCCGGTGCCCGCCTCACGCTATATCAGGGCAATCCGATCCACCGTATAACATAAGGAAATAATCCCATGACATCCCAGCCTGCGGTCCCGGACCACCTGTATCATGCTCTCCGGGACATCATTCACGATGCCCGGACGCGAGCGTACCGGGCCGTCAACCATGCTATGGTCGAGGCGTACTGGGACATCGGCAGGCTGATCGTGGAAGACGAACAAGCCGGAAAAAGCCGTGCCGGGTACGGGACACACCTTCTTGAAGATCTTGCGCTGCGGCTGACCGGTGAATTCGGTCGTGGTTTTTCGGCAGTGAACCTCAAAAACTTCCGCCAGTTCTACCTAGTTTTCCTCAAAGGGTATTCTCAAGGAAACATCCCTGATGATGAGATTGGCTACACAGTGTGTAGCGGATTGAGCTGGTCTCACTATCGGCTCCTGATGCGAGTGGAAAATCCCGCTGCGCGCCGGTATTATATCCAGGAGGTGATAGGCCAGAACTGGAGTGTACGGACTCTTGAGCGGCAGGTTGACTCTCTCTCATATGAACGTTTGTTGAGAAGCCGGGATGGGGAGATCGTAAAAACCGCAGTTCAGAAAAAGAAAAAACCGTATACCAAAAGCCCGGAGGAATTCATAAGGGCTCTTCGTTTCTTTCGGCTGCATGCCTTTTTCGGTATATACCTGCATGAGCAGGACTTTGTGGAAGAACTCATCAATGACGGTGCTGTTGATATGGCCCTTCACCACACCATTCCGTACCTTTTCGAGAAGCTCTTCACAGGCTGGAGTGAACCAGGTGGAGGTGAATGCATAGATGAGAATATTCGTGTCGATGAATACCGAGCAGTCCTGAAGGCTGGAGATTTTCATCAATAAAGCTCTTCGATATCGGTTTCTGCGATCATCATGGCGAATTGTTCCGGGACGGGGATCTTGGTCCGGCCGGTCTTCTTTTTCAACCGCACGAGGACTTCGTTCTGACCGTTTGCCAGCGGGTGATCGAGGATGATCGTGCGCCCGTCAACCATTTTTCCTTCGACTGTAACCGGCATGCTCGCTCCTTTTGTATTTCATATATTACTGCTCTGGTATATCTGCTTCTCTCTCTTCGGATGCTGTGGTCTTTCATCCTGCCCGGGCCCCACTCTGTCCCCTCCGGAACCCGGGGGCTGGCCGGGTCTCCGCGTAACGGCCCAGCCTTGAGCCGGTGATCGCATGCCGTTTGGCTATTGCCCGGAACAGGAACGGGCACCGGAACGGGCACTTGCCGGAGATTTTGGGAGAGTGGCTGGTACCGGAATGGGCTCAGCTTCACCGGAACCGGAAGGATGGATGGTATGGGGAGAAAACCGGGTGCAACCACCATTAAGCCATATCAGGAATAAGCGAATACACATGAAAGTCAGTATCGACCGTTCAACATGCGTCAGCTGCGGGTCCTGCTGGGACATATGCCCGGACTTTTTCGAACAGAATCCCGATGATTCGTTCAGCCAGGTTATTGAAAAATTCCGGCTCAACGGAGATATCGCACAGGGCATGACACAACCTGATCTCGACGATTGCACTCAGGATGCTGCGGATCTTTGCCCTGTGCAGATCATCAGTATTGAAAAGAGTTGAAGGCATCCAGTCGAAGGGGTCTGCTTATGCTTATTTCCCGGCCCGGGGGCTGGCCGGTCTCGCGAGCGGGGGTCCAGCCGGGAGCCGGTGATCGCATACCGTTTGGCAATCGCCGATACACGAGGGGTACCGGGACGTGCAATTATCGGAACTTTTGGGAGAGTGAGCGGTACCGGAATGGGCGGAGTCATTCCGCATCTGGAAGGAGGGTCATTTTTCCGGTTCAGCTGAAGAGCCCCCAAACTAACCCGTCTGCGGGCGGTTGTGCGGGCGACAACCGTTTTAGCATTTGCACATAGGTACGATTTGTGCTGTCACATTGACAGAATTAAAAAAAAATCTATCGTAATACAGAGTTATCACAGACAGAAAATCCTGTATATGAAAAAAAATCCAAAGAACCAATAAATTATATATGTCGTTTACGTAAACACAGTCATCTGATAGCGCGATGGATCTGACTCCTGCTGCAAAAACCCTGCTTAAAGACCGGTACCTCCTTTTTCAGGAAACTCCTGACGAGCTTTTCTGCAGGGTAGCAGATGCAGTCAACACTCCCAGATCGAAGGATTTCCTTCAGGTGATGAAGGAATTACTGTTCATACCCAACTCGCCAACCCTGATGAATGCCGGATCATCTATCGGCCAGCTTTCCGCCTGTTTTGTGTTACCGGTAGAAGATTCCCTGCAGGGGATATTTTCCACACTTGCCACTATGGCACTGATCCACCAGAGCGGCGGAGGTACCGGGTTCTCGTTTAACCATATCCGTCCGGCCGGCGATTCCGTATCCTCGACCTGCGGAGTGGCAAGTGGCCCGCTGCCGTTCATCCGCGTCTTTGACGAGGCGACCAATGCCGTGAAACAGGGAGGTAAACGGAGAGGGGCAAATATGGCAGTGCTCAACAGTTCCCATCCCGATATCATGGATTTTATCAACGCAAAAAACCAGGGCAGCCTTTCCAATTTCAACCTTTCCGTTGGCTTCGATGCACATTTTTTCCACTGCCTTGAGCATGGTTCACAGTATGATCTGATCAATCCCCGGGACGGTTCTGTAAGAAGCAGCATTGACACCCGCGAACTCTGGCACGCACTTGGCTCGGCGGCGTGGCAATCCGGCGATCCCGGTGTGCTCTTTCTCGATACCATCAACGATAGAAACACCGTGCCGGGCCTGGGAAGCATTGAGGCAACAAACCCCTGCGGTGAGCAGCCGCTTCTGCCATTTGAGAGCTGCAACCTGGGAAGCGTCAACCTTTCACGGTGCATCACAAAAGGGGAACTGGATGAGGAACTGCTGCGGACCGTCACCCGCCGGGGTGTACAGTTCCTTGACGCGGTCATTGATGTCAACCGGTTCCCGGTACCTGAAATCCGGGAAAAAACCCTGCTGACCCGGAAGATCGGGCTTGGCATCATGGGACTTGCCGATGCCCTTATCCTCATGGAAATCCCGTACGAATCGAAAGAAGCGCTCCGTTTTGCCAATTGTATGATGGCGCTCGTTTTCCGTGAAGCACACGAAACATCACGGGAACTGGGAGAAGAGAAAGGCTCGTTTCCCGCGATTGAACAGAGTATCTATTCAGGTGGGATGCGCAATGCCACCGTGACGACCATTGCACCTACGGGCTCCCTCCACCTCATCGCCGGTACCAGCAGCGGCATCGAACCACTATTTTCCCTTGCCAGCACCCGGCGGATCGGCAACCGGTCAGTCACCATCATTCACCCGCTCTTAAAAAAATATCTCAAATCCCTCAGTTCCGGCAGGGATATCCTTACGGCGGTGAAGCGGACAGGCACACTCAGTTCTGCGCCGGTTCCCGAAACCATAAAAGATCTCTATAAAACCGCGACGGAGATTTCTCCGGACCACCATATCCGCATGCAGGCAGCAATCCAGAAACATGTCGATAATGCAGTCTCCAAAACCGTGAATTTACCCCATAATACCAGTGTGGACGAGATCTGCCGGATATTTTTACTTGCCCGGTCCCTTGGGTGCAAGGGAGTCACCATCTACCGGTATAACAGTAAGAAAGATCAGGTTCTCTCACGGGGTTGTGAAATGTGCCGGGCTGACGTGTGACCGGAGATCGTAAAAACAGTGCCCGGTCTTTTGAGATCAAGGTATGCAGAGCCGGGCAGCTCATAAGGAGGATATTAAGAGTCAGGTGCCATGGATTTTCCGCCCGTCCCTTTTTCCCATTACTCCAGATGTTCCCCCATTAAAAAAATTGCGATGAAACAATGTTCAGGAGCGGTTCCGGCAACGGGTTGCCTTATACGATTACTTCCCCGTTACATGGAGCAGATTACGTGGCGGGTGAACGGAAATGTACCATTTCCATGGCGTAAGTTATCCTGCGTTAATGTTCATTTTTAAAAAAGCAGACGGTAAGGCAAAGCTTAAAGAGCCATCAATGTTGAATGCACAATTCAATGGATACTGATGCTATCCGGCTGAAAAAGCAACATCTGACGGAAGAGATTGAACGGCTGAAAATGGAACTCGATGAAAAAACCCTTCTCGCAGAGGAGCGTTTAAACCGGCTGAAATACCTCCAGTCAGATTTTGATAATTACCGTAAATGGTCTGAGAAGGAGAAAGGAGCGATCATCGCGCTCGCAAACGAGAACCTGATCAAAGACCTTTTAGTCATCCTCGATGATTTCGAACGGGCGCTGCCGGCCCTTGAACAGGAAAAAAACAGGGAAGGGATAGGGATGGTCCAGAAAAAGTTCCTAAAAATCCTGGCCGCATATGGGCTGCAACCCATCGAGTGCCTGGGAAAAAAATTCGATCCGCATTTTCACGAGGTGTTATGCAAGGAGCAATGCGACAAGGAACCTGACACGATTCTGAACGAGATCGAAACAGGCTACCAGCTGAAATCGAAGGTCATCCGACCCTCAAAAGTACTGATTGCAGAAAACATGGGAAAAGATGAAGGTGAGAACAATGGGTAAAGAGAAAATTATCGGAATTGATCTTGGGACTTCGAATAGTGAAGGCGCGGTGATGCTCGGCGGTAAACCGACCATTATCCCGTCAGCTGAAGGCGCAACGGTTGCCGGACAGATGTTTCCTTCGTATGTTGCATTCACCCCGGATGGTCAGCTCCTCGTGGGCGAGCCGGCGCGGCGACAGGCCGTGAGCAACCCCGAAGGTACGGTCACCGCGGCAAAACGAAAGATGGGAACCGATCACATTTACAGGATTTACGGAAAGGAATACACGCCCCAGCAGATCTCGGCATTCCTCCTCCAGAAGATAAAGCGGGATGCAGAAGCCTTTCTCGGAGAACCGGTCACAAAGGCCGTGATCACCGTCCCTGCCTATTTCAACGACAACCAGAGGACCGCAACCAAGGATGCAGGCAAGATTGCCGGACTGGATGTTGTCAGGCTGGTCAATGAACCCACTGCTGCATCGATGGCATATGGTCTTGACCGGGCCGGCGAATACAAGATTCTTGTCTTTGACCTTGGCGGGGGCACGCTCGATGTGACCATCATGGAATTCGGCGGCGGCACGTTTACAGTCCTTGCCACTTCCGGCGATACCCAGCTGGGCGGTACTGATATGGATAACGCAATTTACGAGTGGATTGCGGATGAATTCAAAAAATACGAAGGTATCGATCTCAGAAAGGACAAGATGGTGGTGAACCGGTTAAAAGAAGCCGCTGAAAAGGCAAAGATCGAACTGTCTACCGTGCTCGAAACCGAGATCAACCTCCCCTATGTCACCGCCAACCAGGCCGGCCCCAAACACCTCTCGATGAAGCTGAGCCGCTCGAAACTCGAACAGCTGATCGAACCGATCATCAGGCGCTGTATCCACCCGTTCGAACAGGCATTAAAAGATGCAAAACTTACTAAAAATGATATCCAGAAAGTGATCCTTGTCGGGGGGCCAACCCGGATGCCGGTAGTCCAGAAATTTATCGAGGACCATGTCGGCAGGAAGGTGGAGCGGGGGATTGATCCGATGGAATGTGTGGCCATTGGTGCATCCATCCAGGGAGGTATCCTTGGCGGCGAGATTACCGACATGGTGCTTCTTGACGTAACGCCCCTGACGCTCGGTATCGAGACTCTCGGGGCAGTGAGGACGCCCTTAATCGAGAGAAACACTACGATCCCCACAAAAAAGAGCCAGATCTTTTCTACCGCAGCGGATTATCAGACTTCTGTCACCGTCCATGTGCTCCAGGGTGAACGTCCGATGGCCGCAGACAACGTGAGTCTCGGGCAGTTCAATCTTGTCGGCATTCCCCCGTCACCCCGGGGTATCCCCCAGATCGAGGTATCGTTCGATATCGATGCATCGGGCATCCTGAATGTATCGGCAAAGGATCTCGGGACCGGTAAAGAGCAGAAGATGACGATCACGGCCTCGACCAAACTGGCAGAAACCGATGTCAAAAAGATGGTGAATGAGGCCAAACAATACGAAGAGCAGGACCGACAAAGAAAAGAGGAAGTCGAGGTCAGGAATACTGCAGATTCCCTGATCTATACGGCTGAAAAGACAAAATCCGATCTGGCAGGAAAGATCAGTGGCGATCTCATCGACAAGGTGAATGCGGCAACAGTTGCGGTAAAAGCCGCACTGGAGGGAAAAGATACCGCAAAGATCAAGTCGGAGATGGAAAAACTCCAGAAAGTGTTGGGAGAGGCCGGGTCTGCAGTATACGAGCAAGCTGCCCGGCAGCAGTCCCAGCAACAGGCACAACAGCAACAGTCAGGCCCTGCTGGCAATGAGCGTCCCCGGGAGGAAACGACCGGCCCTGGTGGGGAAAAGGTCGTCGATGCCGATTTCAAGGTAAAGGATGAGAAATAGTCATTTTTCCAGATCATGGCAGAGAAGGACTATTACGAGATTCTCGGTGTGAAAAAAGAGGCATCGCAGGATGATATAAAAAAGTCATTCCGGCAGCTTGCCCGGAAGTATCACCCGGATCTCAACAAGGGAAGCAAGGAAGCCGAGGAGAAATTCAAGGAGATCAACGAGGCCTACCAGGTCCTGGGCGATCCCCAGAAAAAAGCCCAGTATGATCAGGTCGGTCACGCGGAATTCCGGCCCGGCGACGCTGCCAGCTATAAACCGCCCAGTTATGATGACCTGTTCAGGGATTTTGGCCTTGGGGATATTTTCGATGCATTCTCCGGCGTCTCCCCCCGGGCTGCCCGGCAGCGCAGCGGTGCGGATCTCCGGTATGAGATCGAGATCTCCCTTGCCGATGCCTTTTCCGGCACGAAAAACACGGTTGGTGTGCCCCATCATTTCGCCTGCAGTGCATGCCATGGTTCGGGAGCAGAACCGGGTTCTGTGCGGGACTGCCCGACATGTCATGGGACCGGTGAGATCCGCAGCGTGCAGATGGCCGGTAACCGCCAGATGGTGAATATCGCGGTCTGCCCTTCCTGCCGGGGGCAGGGAAAGATCATCGACAAGCCCTGCCAGGCCTGCAAGAGCAAAGGGACGGTGCAGAAGGTACGAAGGATTGAAGTCTCGGTCCCCCGTGGCGTGGAAGACGGCCAGTTCCTGCGGATACCCGGGGAAGGAGAACCCGGCGAGAACAATGGACCTCCCGGCGACCTGTATGCGGTGATCCATATACGGCCGGATCGCACGTTCGAACGGAAGGGTGCGGACATTTACAGTTCCGTGGTCATCGGGCTCGGCACGGCCCTTCTTGGCGGAGAGGTGACGGTGCCTACCCTGACAGGCATGGCGCACCTGAAAATTCCTCCCGGTACCCAAAGTCATACGCTGTTCCGGCTCAGGGAGCAGGGGATGCCGTACCTGAATTCCGACAAGCGTGGAGACCTGCTGGTAAAGGCTCTTGTGAAAATCCCGGAAAAATTGTCCACGAAACAGGAAGAACTGGTAAAAGAGGCTTTTTCCACCGGAACGTAACAGCCCGTGGGTAATTACGGCTTGAGAAATATTCATCAGGATTTTTCGGGTGCAACCGAGCGATGTGGGGGACGGCCTAAAAGTAATATTCTCCAGATTGTTTTTTCCTGATTGTATGGGGAAAATTCCGGGGACGGGGGCTGGCTGTATCTTACTGACGGGGGGCAGCCGGGGGCCGGTGATCGCATGCCGTTTTACAATTGTCCGGAATATGAACGGGCACCGGTATGTGCACTTGCCGGCTTTTGGGAGAGTGAGCGGTACCGGAAAGGGCTCAGCTTCACCGGAACCGGAAGGATGGATGGTATGGGGAGAAAACCAGGTGCAACCACCATTAAGCCCTATCAGGAATAAGCAAATACACATGAAAGTCAGTATCGACCGTTCAACATGCGTCAGCTGCGGGTCCTGTTGGGACATATGCCCGGGTTTTTTCGAACAGAATCCCGATGATTCGTTCAGCCAGGTTATTGAAAAATTCCGGCTCAACGAAGATATCGCACAGGGCATGACACAACCTGATCTGGACGATTGCACTCAGGATGCTGCGGATCTTTGCCCTGTGCAGATCATCACCATTGAAAAGAGTTGAAGGCATCCAATCGAAGGGGTTTGTTCCGGCTTATTTTCTAGCCCGGGTGCTGGCCGGGTCTCCGCGTGTGGGGGCAGCCGGGACCGGTGATCGCATGCCATTTGGCAATTGCCGGTATATGACGGGCACCGGGACGTGCATGTACCGGATATTTTGGGAGAGTGAGCGGTACCGGAATGGGCTGGGCTACTCCGGAACCGGAAGGAAACCCCTCCATCCCTACTGAAGTGCGGGGCCGGTGCCGAAGGTGGCACCCCACGGGGCCAGTGAGGGGAGACGGGGCTTTACTTTAGAGGATCGTAGAGTGGACTCAGTTTACCGGGATCGCAAATGTAGAGGGACCCAGCTCCGGATTTTTTCCTGACATGGGCCTTTCTGGTTCTAACAATAACTACCTAAGTTTGTAGATTTATAACCTACACTTGGCACAACCTCTTTTCTTCAAACAAATTTTTGAACCCCATTATTTTTAATTGGTCAACGAGTCCTTCATTGAGATTAAGGTACCAGAATGCTTTCTCCCCGTTCTCA